>CAYJGO010000088.1:0-6442 GCA_964369855.1 uncultured Treponemataceae bacterium
TTCCAAGGGAGAGGGCTATTCCTTTTGTGATGGTTGTTTTTCCTGCTGCAAGGGTACCTTGTAAGGCGATGATGTCGCCTTTTTGTAGCCTTGAGCCTATTTTTTGTCCAAGTTCTATTGTTTTCGATGCTGAATCAGTTTGAAAAATTAACAAAGTAACTTATCCTCTTTATCTAAATTTATTATAAAATCAATTAAGGCCTTTCGTAGTGGTAAAAGAGGGTATGCTATCGATTCTAATAAATTAAGTTCGATTGTCCGCTTCCCTAATGGGTCTACTTCAACTATAAATTGTATTTTAAGAGGCATATCATTTTTTGGTGTAGAAATAATTGCAATACCGTGATATTTTCGCCTGTAATAGATATGGCTTTCTTCGCGCTCAATATCTTTGATTTCTAATATTTTCATCATTATCCTTTATTATTAAACTTGCTGGTTTTGGTTTTCAAAATTATAAACTAGCGAAAATATATCATTTTGTGTTTTTTTCTGCATTCGTATAAAACGTATATTTAAAACACAAACACTTTTATTGATTTCACGCCTCGAACGAACAATATGCCCAATCATTACCCCTTCATTTCCTGTTGGCAATGCCAGGGTTATTTGCATGTCTTGATCAGCACGAATGGGTAAGTTGGTATTTAATCTGCAACCACTGGCAGAAATATTTACTATTTTCCCAGAATATTTTTTATCATGGGAAACGTATGTTTTTTTACCAGTCAGAGGATTTTCAACTGCTCTGGTAGATGTAAAATTGCAATCTAAAGAAACGGGAAGTCTTCGAAACTTTCGCCTTTGGAAAAATTCGACATCATTACTATGAATGACAACCATTTCTTCTATACCATTTCTTGTTTGGTATCGCATTACTCTTGTAATAACTTGATATGCAACACCACCGTGTAATTCAAAATACAAAACTACTTTAGATAAGGGAGCTGGTTGAACCGGTTTTCCGTTTGGACCAATAGCTACTTCTAAAAATAAACCAGTTTTATTGTTTTCAATAATTCTAGATTTGTGGTGCATTCCATTTACACTTACATATGAAATATCGTGGCCTGCTGTAAATGATGAAGTACTAGTAAGAAGTGAAAGGCTACGCTTTGCATCCTCTAGCTTATAAATTAACATAAATAAATGTAGCTTAGTACTCTCAAGTTCAGCAGAAGAACGATTATCTGAGTTTTCATGTAAGCGGGTATAAATCTTTTTGAAGACGGTGTTAATACAGTATTCGGTGTTTGATATCAATGGAACATACGTTATTTCATTTTTCTTACAGTGAGTTTCAAAAAAATCAATATCTCCCTTTGAAAACCCAAGGCGCATGCAAGATGAACGAAGTGACTTCACATCTAGTTTTTTCTTTGAGGTATTTTCTGTTGCTCTTCTTATTCTTTCAATTACAGAAGCATAGCTTTGTTTCACAATAATTAATAGTACAATACAAAGAATTGCTATTAAGGCAATGTGAACTGCTGGTGAGTTTTGTCGCGAAGGGATGATAGTTTGGAGTAAAAATAATTGTGGCATCATGATTTAAAAGTTCTCCTTACAGATTCGGAGAAAAGTTGCAATCGTGGAACAATCTCGTATTCAGCTAAATCACCAGTCAATACAGTGTCCTTATTTGTAAGGGAAGATTCGAAATCTTGCAATATTGGCGTGAAGTCATTTAAAAACTCAGAAAAATTTTGGTCTCCTATTTTAAGTGAAGAAAACTTATCTGGAAACAAAACGCATAAGCCCATAATATGGCAAATGGTGTTAAAACAATCAACAAAGGAAGTGACGATATGTGACACTTCAATATCTTTATTTCCTTGTAGTAATACAGGGATGTTTTGCATTTTTTCACTAATTTCATCACCCACTGCTACAATGTTTCTTAGCATAAAAAGAACATCATCCTCACTAACAGTTTGAAGTCCTATTTTTTGTATAGAATCCAGTGGCTGTATGAAAGCCTTCTCAAAAGTTTCATCGGAGAGTAATGTGTCATTAACGGTGATGCTAATAATAGTAGCATTACTTTTTTCACAGTCTCTCTCAACGGCTTTTAAAATATCACCAAGCGTTTTTTCATTTTCAAGAGAAAAATGCATTTTTTTGTCATTGACGTAAATTTCCACCTACAATCCCCTCGTTATTGGCCTGAACTGTTTTGATTTGAAAAATTAGAAATAGACGATGATTGGCTTTCTAAACTATTCAAAGTGCTTTCCATCCTACCATATTGTACACGTAATCTCTGTTCTGTGTCTACAAGCTTATCCTCTAATGTCTCAATTTTATCTTGAGATGCATCAATTTGCCTGTCTAAGGTAGAGTTCTTTGTTGCAATTATTCCACCTACTTGTGTAAAGGCATGTAAATGTTTTTCCATTTCGTAGGCAAGGCCTGTGTCTATTACCAGATCTTCATCGCTGTCATACCCAAAAAGGTTTTTTATATCTAAAATATTGTTTTCAAGGGCTTCATCTAAGACATCTTCATTAATTTCTAGATAACCTCGAAGTCTGCTTGAGGCCACTCCAGAAAACCCTCCAGTACTTGCACTAGTAGAAATTCCAATCTGAGAAAGCATTGAGATATCTGAATTATCAGTTGTTGGATATGAGTTAGACATAATTTGTTGTAAACTACTTCTTGTGTTTGTAAGAGCAAATTCTCCTGTAAACATACCAAGGCGCTCATTAGCAGTTTCTACTTCATCATCAGATAAATAAGCCAGCTCAGTAATCACTTCTGGATTATTTTGTGTTAATATGTTTACTTCGGCAATAAGTCGGTTATATTGGGCTACAAATGTAATAAGCTGTTCTTTTGCCGTTTCTGTGTCAGGAGATATGGTGATAGTAGCTTCTTTGTCGGTAGTATCGTGTACATTCAATGTAACATTTGGGACAATGTCATCAATTTCATTTGTAGGTCGTGTGATAGTAATACCTTGATATTTTAGTATTGCATCACCTGCTTGTTCAATTGCATTTGTGGGTGCAAAGTCGGTAGTAGATGAAGGCGACAACACTTCAAATGGTGAGAGACTTATTGTTTTATGGGTATTGTTATTTCTCACTATTATTGAGCTTATATCGGGGTATTCACCGACAGTTATTGAATATTCGGTGCTCGAACCATCCATGTTTATATTCTTTAAGGGTATCTCTTGTCCGCTTGAGGTTCTGATAAATACTGAAGAAAAATCTTCTACTGGTGTTGAAAATTCTTGCTGAGGAACTTCTGGTAGAGTAATGTCAACATTTTCATTTGAAAGTGTTACATCTTTAAAGCTAACTATACCAGAGTAAGGAAGAGTTGGGTCGGTTTGAGTAGGCTCTTCGATTGGTAATGCGCTTGCAGAAGCAGTGAATCTAATTATATTTGCGCTGTCAGATTTTACTGCAGTTGGTATATTTGTTTCAAATCCGCTTTGTGGGGGTAGGGATAAGGCTGTATCTGATATTTGTATTGTTTGTGATGATAAGTTTCCTGTGCCACGGATGGTTGAAGTATTTAATGGCATAGTGATTTCTGAGGTTTCTGGTTTTATCTGAATCATACCTATGTCTTTTGCAAACTGCTCTGCAGCTCCTTCAAAGATGAGTTTGTTTTCACTACCAGTTACAAGTGATTCAATTAATAGTGATTTTGTATCCCTAGTCACCCCTATTAAAGAGGCTTTAACGGTGTCTGCTGATCGACGGTTTATTGCGGAAACAAAATCATCAAGCTTTCCACCTCTCCAGTTTAATTTGATAGTTTTATCACTTACTCGAAAGGCATATTCTCCTGCAGGTACTTTAAAGTCAGAATCAATTTCACCTGATAAAAATCTATCGGCACTTGCTTTTTGAAGAACTTCAACTTTAAAGCTTTCAAAATTTGCATCGCGTGACGGATTTGCTGTAATAGCATGTTCTTGTGTGGATGAGGCTAGTTTTAAACTAAAAGGATTTTCAAACGAAAATAAGTTTCTAGAAGAGTCTCTGAGTGTAGTCATCTGGGAATTTACTTCCCTCCAGGCACTTTGCTCATTATTAAAGCCCTCTAAGCGAGCCTCCTCTCGTTCGAGAGGAACACGCTCTACTTCCATGAGGCCGCTAATTAAATCTTTTGTGCCATACCTATCGGTTACACCTGGTATATTTAAATCGGACATACACTACCGTTTTCTATCCGCTGCTGCTACCAAGTTTCGTCGATAAAGTTACCTATAGCATCTTTTACTCGAATTCTCATCTCTTGCATTTCAGTGGATGGAATCTCCCTTACTATTTCATTTGTTGCAGGATCTACTACCTTGACTACAACTTGATTTAACTTTTCGTTAACGTTATATTGTAGCTTTTTTCCCACTGTCATAGGAGTAGCAGAGGCAACTTCAACTGCTCGTGAAGAATTCTCTTTAATACTCTCTTGAATGGCAGCATTCTTTACAGCTATATCTTTTGCTACTGTGGCAATATTTGTATTAATTTGCCCGTGAGCAAAAGGGTTACTACCAATTCCGTTTGTAGATATACTCATATCGTTTCCTCCTTGAAACGTTAATTTATTACAATAAAGAAACGAAAGTGGGGCGCTCCTCTTTCGCTCTTTAACTATAACCCTATCAAAAAGATGACATCCAGATCTCTCTTTAATAGGAAAGTGCATCTAGCTCAAAAGTGTTAAAACACTTTGTGGCATTACATTAGCTTGAGCCAACATTGCAGTACTTACCTGAGTAAGAATTTGGTTTTTTGTATAATCTACTATCTCACTAGCCATGTTGGTATCGCGGATTGTTGATTCGGCTGCTTGAAGATTTTCAGCTGCAACTGCAATTCCTTCGGCTGCCATTTCAAAACGATTTTGATATGCACCGAGGTCTGCCCTCTGTTTATTAACAGTAGTCATAGCTGAATCGAGAGTCGCAAGTGACATATTTGCAGAAACTGGGTCGGCAATACTTAACTTTGCGAGTGCGTCTCCCTGCGTACCTACTAGCCCCAAAGACTGTGCAGTCATAGTACCAATGTAGATGCGTTCGTTCTGGTCAACGTTTGCCCCTACGTGTAGTTGCATTACCTGTCCGGTTACAGAATCAGTCGCAAATGAACCTGTAAGCATGTTCATTCCATTAAACTGTGCAGCACTTGCAATCCTGTCTACTTCATCAATAAGCTGAGAAACCTCAACTTGAATTTGCATCCTGTCTTCGTCGCTATAAATCCCGTTTGCTGCTTGAATAGCTAATTCACGAATACGTCCAAGAATGTCTCCTGTTTCTTGCAAATAACCCTCGGTTACCTGAATAAAGGAAACACCATTTTGAATATTACGTTCGGCTTGATTTAATCCTCTGATTTGCATTCGCATTTTTTCAGAAACTGCAAGACCTGAAGCGTCGTCACCGGCTCGGTTAATACGTTCGCCAGAACTGAGTTTTTCAATATTACCTTGTAAGTGACTGGCATTTAGGCCAAGTACACGATCGGCATACATTGAACTCATGTTGTGATTAATAATCATCTAACACCTCCATGTTTATAAACTTAAAGCATCATGCTTTAAGACCTATAATGCGTCAGGCAAAATAGCAGCATTGCGCCTCTGCTACTTTGTTTTAGACCCACAATAGGAACTGTTGCACCAACACCAAAAACCGGGCTCCCACCGGTTAGTTTTGAATAATGTCGCAACCGTCTCTATTGTTACGCACAACATAAAGGTTACTGTCAAATAACTCTTGTGTAAGACTAATTTAGACTTACACGCCATGCCCTAAACTGGCATAGTCTTACAGGTTTTAGGAAACAATGCCTACCAACCTAAGTAAAGTATATCATGTTTTCTAAAAGTCTGCAAGCCTTATATTCTGACCCTGATAAAAAAATAACTTAATAACAGGATGCATAGATTCAACTCGATGTTTGAAAATGCATCACATGGTGTGATTCATTTTCAAACTCGATAGATTGTTGACTAAGATGAAATCTTATCCAACAATCTTACTATCCTTATTGTAATAATGATAGTACGTTTTGTGTTGTAGCATTAGCTTGAGCCAACATTGCTGTTCCTGCTTGTGCTAAGATTCTGTTCTTAGTAAAGTCTACCATTTGTGCTGCCATATCGGTATCACGAATTACTGATTCAGATGCTTGTAGGTTTTCTGCAGCAATATCAATACCTTCAATTGCTAGTGTTAGCCTGTTTTGGTAAGCACCAAGGTCAGCTCGTTGTTTGTTGATCTTTTTAAGACCTTCATCAATCATACCAATTGAGCGGTTAGCATCAGCTGGAGTAGCGATAGTCATAACTTGCTCTGTACCGATTTCACGAACACCAACAGACATAGCTGTCATTGTGCCAATGAAAACTTGCATTCTTTGGTCCATGTTAGCACCAATGTGTAACCACATAGAAGCTGTAACAGTGTTTT
>CAYJGO010000089.1:0-6378 GCA_964369855.1 uncultured Treponemataceae bacterium
ATGATGAGCAAACGCTCAGAACAGCCGACTGGATTATTGACCTTGGCCCTGGTGCAGGTGTACATGGTGGATACATTACCGCTCAAGGAACACCCGACGATGTTGCAAAGGTAAAAGAAAGTTTAACAGGACAATATCTTGCAGGGACGCTCTGTATGGATATTCCTAAAAAAAGGCGTGAGGGAAACGGGCATTATATTTCTATTCAGGGAGTAACTGAGCATAACTTAAAAGATGTAAGTGTTGACTTTCCACTTGGTAAATTTACCTGCGTTACCGGAGTATCAGGATCTGGAAAGTCTACGCTCATAAGTGATTGTTTATACCCTTCTCTTTCTAACAGACTCATGAGAACATCTCACCAAGTGGGTGCATATAAAAAAATAGAAGGCTATGAGCACATTGATAAAATTATTAATATTGACCAAAGCCCTATTGGAAGAACCCCACGGTCAAATCCTGCAACATATGTAGGTGTGTTTAATGGGATACGTGACCTTTATGCAACCCTACCCGATGCAAAGGCGCGAGGTTATAAGCCAGGCCGTTTTAGTTTTAATGTTAAAGGCGGAAGGTGCGAAAACTGCCAGGGTGCGGGTACCATTACCATTGAAATGAACTTTTTAGCGGACGTATATATTACCTGCGATGTTTGCCATGGTAAGCGTTTTAATCAAGAAACACTTGATGTGCAATACAAAGGAAAAAATATTGCAGATGTTCTTGATATGACTATTGAAGAAGCGGCAGAGTTTTTTGCACATATTCCCCATGTAGCAAAAAAAATGAACACCCTTTTATCAGTAGGGTTAGGATACATAAAACTAGGACAATCTGCACTTACCCTTTCTGGTGGAGAGGCACAACGGGTAAAACTTGCAAATGAGCTTGCTCGTCCTTCTACCGGTAAAACATTTTACATTTTAGATGAACCTACAACGGGATTACACTTTGCCGATGTATTGCAGCTTATGGATGTAATAAAGAGACTCGTAGACCAAGGAAATACTGTGGTTATGATTGAACATAACTTAGATGTAATTATGCAAGCTGACCATATTGTGGATCTAGGACCAGAAGGTGGCTATCGTGGTGGAACTATTATTACAACAGGAACACCAGAAGAAGTTGCAAATTGTCAGGACTCGCATACTGCGGTCTTTATTAAAGAAATGCTTGAGAGAAAAAATACTTAATGAAAAAAAAAGCTATTGTTTGTTTTATCCTTTGTTTATTCTTTCTCAGTAGTTTTCATTTATTTTCACAAGACAATCAAGAAAACACTAGCACTGAGGAAACAAATCAGGATAATAATGCTACTCAAGCTAGTCAAGAAAGCTTAGATCCTATACAAAGCGAAACTGATGATTTACCCCAAGAGGTTTTGAGTGAAGAAGTAGAAAGCTCAATTATCACCATCAAAAATGCTCTAAAAACTAGTTATTTAAGAGATGAGGATGATGAAACAGAAAGAATTATATTTGAAGGTGACGTGCAAGTATCAGTTGAAAGAGATAATACAACTACAACTATATTTGCAGACTACATTGAGTTTGATAGAGCACGCAATAGTCTTTATGCACAAGGCACAGTAATAATGGAGCAAGAACAAGACGGTGAAATTACAGAACGTCTCACCGCAAATTCTCTATTATTTGATACAAATACTTTACAAGGCTACTTTAATGAAGGGCGCGTAGTACAAGAACAACAAGAGGCACTGAATCTTAGTGATGATTCAGTTTTAATTGTTTCATCAGAATTATTTGCTCGAGGCAGCTCAAATACAGTCACCTTTAAGAACGGTAGTTTAACATTCTGTAACGCCGAAAACCCTCACTGGGAAATTAAGGCGAGCCGTATATGGCTTTTAGATGGCAATGAGTTTGCTTTTGCAAATGCACTATTATATGTAGGCCCTGTCCCCGTTATGTATTTTCCATTTTTCTATTACCCAAAGGATGAATTAGTATTTAACCCTGCCTTTGGCTTCAGGTCGAGAGAAGGATTTTTTATACAAACGAGTACATATCTAATTGGGCGAAAACCACTAGCATCTGATACTACAGAATTAGACAATGATACTGGTTTTAATTTTTTACAACAAACACAGTTAAAGGAACAAGAGCTTCAAGGGCTAATTTTAAGAAACTTAGAAGATAATGCAATCATGCCTCCTAATCATTTAAAGGTTATGGCTGACTATTATACAACTCTTGGAGGGATGGTAGGCGTTGAGGGTTTTTTTGAAGTTAATGATGTTGTTCAATTTATAGAATTTGATACTCGATTAGGTTTTAGCAATGTTGTATTTCAAATTGATGAATTTCCCTTATATATATCATACAACAATAATCAAAAATATAATGATTATGGTTGGTTTTTAGGTACAAAACTTCCCTTTAGGTATGCTGCAAATTTAGAAACCAAGATTCAAGCAGGATCATTTAGGCTAGCAGTAGAATTTCCGTTTTATTCAGATCCTTGGTTTGATAGTGATTTTGCTGACAGAAGTGAATCAATGGACTGGATAGATTTTTTCCTTAGTGGAGCATTAGTAGCACCGCCTCAAGAAGACGATGATGATGATACAAATGAAATTACTGGTTTTACATGGAATGTAATTGCATCATACACTGTACCTTCTGAATACCTTTCCCCATGGATATCAACGCTATCACTAGATTCATTATCTTCATCTGCTAGCTTTTCAACACAAGATGCTCCAGTGTCTGAGTTTAATGGAGATTTAAATCTACAAGCCAATAGTCCAAATAGAGAGTTTTTCTATCCCTCAAAAATACAACCATTTAATTTTGCAATATCTATGAATGGAACTCTTTTTGAGTGGAACTCAAGTGGAACTGAAAGTAATACCAGCACCACCATAGAAACAACAGATGCGCAAAAAGAAATAATTTCAGAATTAGAAATACCTGAAGAATTCCCCGAATTAATTGAAAAGACTGAAATTGCAGAAGAAAAGAGCACAGATGAAAAAGATGCAAGTGAAAATTCACTTGCACTTGATGATTTACCTGAAATTAATTCAGAGAATTTATCAATAGCATCAATTGGTGAAAGTGAATATACAGTACAGTATTCAATTAAGCCAGAGTATGCCATGTTGTATACCTATAGTCCAATACAAGCAGGAAGCTCGCTGCCTATTGCACCCTCTGATATTAATATTCTCGATCCGCAATTAGCACAAATATACTTCAAGTCACCAGTTACATTTACTGGTACTTATGACACAGCATCTCAGTTTTTGAGCGTTACAAATACTCTAAGCTTTTTACCGGAAATTCAAAAGCATATTTTTATTTCTGATGCATATTATTCAGAAGCTCAAAAAGAGGACCTTTTATTAAGCGACCACAGAACACAAAAGCTTGATTTAACAAATACTAATAAAATTAGCATCAAACCATTAAGTACATACAGTATGTTTGAAAATAGTTCTGTAAGTTGGAATACATCAATAAATATAATAAGAACAGAATTTGATGGAACTGCAACAGAACCTGCTTGGAATTATAATAGCCCATCGTGGGATGATGATACAATTGATGAGCATAATCTCAATGCAGTACTCGAGGCTAAACAAGGTGATTATAATCAAAGTCTGAGCTTAGCAACTAATTTACCCCCTCTAGTCGACCAATACCTTGCAACTCTTAAATTTGGGTTTCCAATTGGTACACTTCAGTTTAATGGAGGATATAAGCAAGAGAGTATTACTTCATCAGCTTGGTTAGCACTACCTTTAAAGCAAAGTTCCTCTTGGGTTTTCTTTAGTGAAACGAGTGATGGTGAAAGTAACCCTAATAAAATACAACTAAACCAAAGCTTTGAATACAATATTGAAGATAAGTATGCAGACTCTTTAATAACGAGCCTATCATGGAGAAGTCTACAATTTTCTTATAATATGCAATATTCAAACTCATATACACTAGACCCCACAGTAGGTTGGATATCAAGTGCCGATAAAGTATTTCAACCATATTCTTTAGCTTTAGCTTTAAATATCAATAATTTAACAATTCGAAACGAATCAAGCAATATTATTATTAAACCGGGTTTATCATCATCGATATCTTGGGATATGATAATACCAACTCGAAGCTATTTTAGCTTTCGACCATCTTTATCTTTAGAAATTTCTAGATTTCTTACAATTACATTCTCATCAGAAAGTAGAAATGACCAATTAGTACGGTACTTACAAAATGTAATTGGGTTTAGCCCTGAAATACCAGGTGAACAAAATATTTTTATCGATTTATTTAATTCATTTGCGTTTTTAGATGAAACGAAACGAACTTCTTCAGGCTTTAAGATTGAAAGATTTAGTTTAGAACTCGAACATGATCTACATGACTGGACCCTTTCAACCGAGTTTGAAATTGAACCGAGAATAATAACTGAAACCGATGGGTCAAAACGCTTTGATTATAGCCCTTTTTTCACTCTATCTATTCTTTGGAAGCCAATGAGTGGAATAAAAACAACTATTGAAGATGAACACGGTACATTTACCTTGAACCCATAATATTAGGAGTAAAAATGAAACTAGTACATTACCCAAAATGCTCTACTTGTCAAAAAGCAAAACAATTCTTGCTCGCAAATAATGTAGAATTTGATGAGAGAGATATTAAGGAAAAAAATCCTACAAAGAATGAATTGAAAAAGTGGTATAAACAAAGTGCCCTTCCATTGAAGAAATTTTTTAATACCAGTGGTCTTGTTTATAAGGATCTTAAGTTAAAGGACAAAATTCCAACTATGTCAGAAGATGAACAACTCGAATTGTTAGCAACAAATGGAATGCTCGTTAAACGTCCAATTCTAATTTTAGATTCAAAAGTCCTTGTTGGATTTAATGAAAGCGAGTGGAAAGACAATATTAGTTTGCATTAAAAACTTTTTCTTATGAAATATACTTTTTATTATCTTTAAGTATGTCATAAACAGTATAGTATGTTATCTTGTTATTTTTACCTCTTATGTCGGTTATAAACTTATGTGAATCATCAATTTTTAACTTAATCAGTTTTCTAACAGACTCTGAAATAATAATATCTGATGGTGGACATAAATGCTCTAGTCGAGAGGCTGTATTTACTGTATCCCCAATCAGTGTATTGTCATATCGATTATTTCCGCCAACATTACCTCGAATTACAGGACCAGAATGAACACTAATTCTAAACTGTAATTCTTCAAGACCTTGTTTATTTTTTCTTTCATTAATGTCCTCAAGTTCCTTTTGAATGCACACCATACTCTTAACAGCATCAAAAGGAGAATCAAACACAGCAAAAAAAGCATCTCCGATAAACTTATCAATATCTCCATTATTGCTATATACAAACCTAGTTATAACCTCAAAAGCTTCATTAAGAATGGCTATAACTTCTTTCGGTGATGAATTTTCAGACCTTTTAGTAAAGCCTACAATATCACCAAAAACTACGGTTGCATCTTTTTCTTCCCCTGGAAGTGAAAGAACTTGTAAATGAGCACACTCCTGTGCTACCTTCCAAATAGTCTTTGGAATATAATCTTTAATTAAATCCAACATTATAAAATCTGTAATTACTTTGTCTTGAAGGTTTGTAGTGGTAAGTATTTTTTCTGACATTAAAAGGGCATTTAAAATAAGTGGTCTGATTGATAGAAAAAACATACCTTCTTCAAATCTATCATATGGAATTACCCTATCTGCACCAGATAATAACAATTGTGTAAATTCACCTTTATTATATGTTTGGGCGATTACTAAAACTGATATATGCTTGAGAACAACTTCATTCTTAATTGTTGTAATAAAACCTGAGGCTGATTGTCCTTCAAGCTCAGAGTCAAGAATAATTACGCCTACCCTTTGAGCATAAAGATGATTATATGCTTCTTCAATGTTATCTTCAGTAATAAAATTTATTTTTTTTTCAAAAGACTTAATAAATTCAGTAACTTCACCCATCCAGTCTGTTAAGTTTCTTTTTCCAACGTACAATATATCAAAACCCATAAAATATACTAGAACAAAATACATATGTTGTCAAGCTATATATAAAATTGATTTTAAAATTTGTATAGAATCTATTGACCAAAGCATATCTTATTTGTTATAATACTACTACTTATGATTTATGTTGTGAGTACATGGTGCCTGTAGTTCAGGGGTAGAGCGCAAGATTGTGGTTCTTGTTGTCGCGGGTTCAAATCCCGTCAGGCACCCAAAAGATAGAAAGTGTAATTCTTTATAATATGAGGAATTACACTTTTTTTATGCCCTAAAAATTAGATAATGTAAGCACTATGTTTACAAAATCGCGTTTCCCATCTTAAAAAGAATAAAGATTA
>CAYJGO010000090.1:0-6330 GCA_964369855.1 uncultured Treponemataceae bacterium
GATTCCGTCTGTAGCTGGAAGTGATGTTGGGTGTAATAAAATCCCACTTGATCTTTTTAAATTCATACTTACATTATAAACCACCTTTCATAAATCAACAAGGGGATATTTAGTATTTATACAATAAATAATACTTGACTTTTCTCTCTTACTAGCCCTATAATTAATATGAGGTACTTATGACAGCTATACAAAAAACACTACAAACACAACGAGATTTTTTTAATACCCGAGCAACGCATGATATTGCCTTTCGAGTTTCACAGCTAAAAGCATTACAAAAGAACTTAAAAGTATACGAAGATGAAATTTTAGATGCTTTACGAAAGGATCTAAATAAAGCACCATTTGAAGCGTATGTTAGTGAAATTCATCTCGTTCACGAAGAAATAAAGTATATGCTCAAAAATATACGAAGATTATCTAGGGCTGAGAAAAAGAGTACTACATTGATTAACTTTCCAGCTAGTAGCACATTGTACAAAGAACCATACGGTATAATGCTTGCTATTGCACCTTGGAACTATCCTTTTCAACTTTCTTTAGTTCCAGTAATTGGAGCAATTGCTACAGGCAACTGCGTAATTTTAAAGCCATCGAACTATTCTAAAAACAGTGCTAAAGTAATAGCAAAAATAATAAAAAATACTTTTGACCCAAAGTATATTACTACAGTTGAAGGTGATAGAACAGTAAATAAGGCTCTCCTTGATCAAAAGTTTGACCACATATTTTTTACAGGCAGTCCAGAGATAGGAAAGCTTGTTATGCAAAAGGCTTCTAAGCATCTTACACCTGTGACATTAGAATTAGGTGGCAAGAGTCCATGTATTATAGAAAAAACTGCAAACCTAGAATTAGCCGCTAAAAGAATTACATGGGGGAAATTATTTAATGCTGGTCAAACATGTATAGCGCCTGATTATTTTATTGTTGATAATAGTATCAAAGAGGCCTTAGTAGAAAAAATACAAAAATATATTTATACTTTTTTTGGTGGAACACCTCAAAAAAACACTGAGTATCCAAAAATTATAAATGACAAACATTTTGAACGTCTAGTAGGATTAATACAACGAGCTAAAAATGTTTGGGGTGGTGAAGTAAATAAAAAAACTCAACAGATAGCACCTGCAATTTTTGAGTCTGTTTCCTGGAAAGACGAAATTATGAAAGATGAAATTTTTGGCCCCATTTTCCCAATCATAGGTTATGATTCATTAGAAGATGTTGTAGAAAAAATAAATGCACGACCAAAGCCACTTGCCTTTTATATTTTTACTACATCAAAGCATATTGAGAACTATGTTATTAAAAATATATCATTTGGTGGTGGTTGTGTAAACGATACATTGGTTCACCTAACAAATATTAACCTTGGATTTGGTGGAGTTGGTAACTCAGGTATGGGTAGTTATCATGGTGAGAAAACTTTTGAAACCTTAACACATTCTAAAGGTGTTCTAAAAAAAGCAAACTGGTATGACTTACCGCTGCGTTATGCCCCATATGCAAACAAACTTAGCTGGGTTAAGAAAATACTACACTTTATTTAAATATTACAATACTTCAGTAAGTGAATGTATAATCGGAAAATACTCTGAAAAGCCTGTTGACTCAATTGCAAGTTTAACAATATTTGATGGATTCATAATATAAAGTTTATGCTCATAAGTTTCTCCATCTTCATAGCACACCATAAGTGAGCCTAGACCTGATGAAGAAATACTTCTAACATTTGCAAAATCTAACACAAGTTCTGCATGCTTTATACATTCGACCATTTTGTTTTGTAAATCCATGTATGTGTATGAATTAAGGTTTCCTGAAACTTCAAGAAGAACATAGTTGGGGCCTTTTTTTTCTATAATTGATAATTGTTCCATACAATCTCCTTATTTAAGCATTTTTAATACTAATATACTTATATCATCAGAAACACCTTTTGCTGTAAATCTGCGTATTCCATCATATAAGAAAGTGCAAATATTTTCTGCTGGGTAAGATTTATTTTCTGTTATCTCATCTTCAATTCTTCTCTTTCCATATTGCTCTCCTCTAAGAGATATAGAATCTGTAACTCCGTCAGTACACGTTAGAACGATATCCCCAGGATTTAAGTCAATTTTTTTGACCTCCAATGACTTTTCAATATTTTCAAGAAACCCTAAAACTCGACCTTTACCTTGTATTTCAATTACATTATTATATGACTGAGTATATAAAAATATTCCGGGAACACCACAGTTAACATAGTATAATGACTTCTCACTAGTATCTAAAATCATGAACGTACCTGCAAAAAAAGTGCCACGCGGTAAATTATGCTTAATAAAAATATTTACTTTTTTTAGTAAATCAATAAAATCTCCCGATTCAGTCAAAAAAGTTCTAATGAAGGATTTGATAATAATCATACACATACTTGCATTCAACCCACGCCCACTTACATCTCCGAGGACAAACATTTGTCGGGTATTAGTTAAACGTATAGACTCAATAAAATCGCCACCAAGGTTGCGCATTGATAAACAAAGCATACCAACATCAACACTTGGGTTAGGCACTGCATCTATATTTTTAGTAATAGCTTCTGCGACTTGCCCTGAGTAATGAATTTCTTGCTTGATTACACCCATCAGTGATTCTTTAAAATCAGTCATTACATAAAACATAAATACGAAGAAGTTCGGATAAAAGGAATTTAATATATCAAAATCATTTTTATTATATTCTATTGATCGATTCTTAACTCCAAGCGAAATTAAACCAATCAACCTACCTTCTCCTACAACTAAGAGAATTGTCTGAGCCTCACAAAGTGTAAATAAGTTCATCACTTCATCTTCAATTTCTTGTATTCTCTTGTTTGCACTAATTTGTTCTTTAGATATTATGAATACCTTTTCTTCAACGAGCTTATGCAAAAAAGGTGCAGTGGCTGGAATATTTTCACAGTGTAGATTTCTTGTTGTGTATGCCATGGTTAAGTTTTCACCATTTAATACAAATAAATCCACTGAAGATGCATCTATTACATTAATAAGAGTATCTGAAAAAGTTGTAATTATGTTTGAACTTGGATGTGAGTAGTCTAAGTTAGTAAAAAAATCATCTAATAAAGGAAACCCATTTTTGCTATCATTTCTCTGTTTTACTTTTATTCGAACAAATATGTGTAAAATAAATATTGTAAGCAGAAGTATACTCCCAAGTATTAATAAAAAAATATTTTCACTAAAATAATAAAACATGAAAGAAAATACAACCGCTGCAAGAGCTGCAAACGAAACATATGATTTAAAAAATAAGCTTAAAAATCTTAAAACAGTCTTTTGACTAAAAACATGGTCGATAATTGCTATTTTATATAATAAAAACAATACTAATAAGACTGCAAAAGAAAATAGAAAATTAACTGTCTCTTGTCCAATATGATTAAAACTTAGTAACGCATACAATACCAAAATTAGAATAAATACTAAACTAGAAATAACAAGCCTAAATTTTTCAACATTATTTTGATGAAATGTAGAGCGAGTAAGCAGTATAATTATACTGATGATTGGAAAAATAAAACCATATGGTGAGTAATACGAATTTGTAAAATCAAAAATACTCTCTGTAGACTGATATGATATCATCGTTTCAGGCAAATTTAAATAAAATAAGGTATAAACTGAAACCAGCAATCCTATTACTGTTATTATAATTTTTAAAACATTATTTTGTTTTTTTG
Source organism: uncultured Treponemataceae bacterium (assembly GCA_964369855.1). Classification (GTDB taxonomy): domain Bacteria; phylum Spirochaetota; class Spirochaetia; order Treponematales; family Treponemataceae; genus CAYJFX01. The sequence goes on from CAYJGO010000090.1 coordinate 3,740, forward strand.
CTAAAAAAAAGCAAGAAAAATGTAATAAGGATAGCAAAAAATAATACACAAATAATACTTGCAACCTAAGCAAAAATGTTACACTAATATTAAACGATTCTAATATAAACATAACCGTAATATTTAAAGCAAGCAAGATTCCAACAAATAATGTTGCTACTAGATCAATATAAATTGTGTCAAAACTCTTATGAAAAACAAAAACATAAAAAAATACTAAAAATATAAGTGCCGCTATATTTAATATACTAAAAATCATCTTTTATTACCTTTATTACACACATAGTAATGTCATCTTTTAGTTTCTTTTCACCAGCAAAGGAGAGTGCTAATTCATTCATATCAGTAATGAACTGTTTAGCATCATTAAAGGCCGAATACTTTATTGTTTTAAGATACTCTGGAGAGCTACCTAATTCAAAACCATACTCATTTTTAATTTCACTAATACCATCAGTAGCTAAAAAAATTACATCATCCCAAAAAAGTGGAATTGTTTTAACAACAATTTTACCCAAATCAACAAGTCCTAATATACCGCAGTTTGGTGGAATCTTTTTTATTCTGTATTCATCTGGAGTTTTTGTTAAAATACGAATATCGTCCATTGATGCGTTAATATACGAAAGCTCCATTGAAAATGTATCGATTATACCTGCAAATAATACAGTATACTTATCTTCAAACTTCATGTTCTTGATTGTTCTATCTATGATATTCATTAGCTCAACGAGGTCTACATCATTAGCGTACGTTTTTACAAGGTTAACAACAATACCCATTATTAAGGCAGCACTGAAGCCCTTACCAGAAACGTCTCCTACTATAATTAGAGTTTTAGTTTTACTTAATTCAATTATAGTATAATAATCTCCAGAAACATGTATGAGAGGTTGATAATGGACTGCAATATCTAGTCTTTTAATAGTAGGTAACCCCTTGGGCAAAAAGGCCTTTTGTGTATCAGCTACTAGGGTCCATTCATATGCAAGTTCATCAATATATGTGAACTCATCTAGTGCTTTATAACGATTATAAAATTTCTTGAACTCAGTAAATAAGGGTTGAAATGTCGAAAGAGGAAAGAATCTTGTAGAAGAATTAAATATATACAGATGTATTTCATTAATCGCTAAGAAAAATCCTCTAGCATTTTTACTTGTAGAAAGGATGCCAAAATCATTATCAAAAAAGAAATAACCTTCAGAACTATAATTAGCAAAGTTTCTATCTAATGTAGAAAAAATCTTTTCTTCATTTGTAATATTTGATGGACTATTATAAATAACATATTTTTTTTGATGATCAACTAATAAAACCGAGCAATCGCCTTTTAGTTCTAATATACTTTGAATATAAAACACAAGCTCATCTATTGAATATAATACTTGCAGTTTTTTTGTAAAATCAGAAATAATAAAAACTAGTCCTTGCTTTGATTCTATATTCTGAAGTCGAGCAAGAAAAAAATCTGAAACTTTTGAACCAGCAATCAAAGTAATTATAAAAATACTTATTGATGATACAATAGAAAACACCAAACCTGCGTTCAAAGGTAGCACAAACAATGATGCTATTATCAATGAACAGAAAAAGAATGTAATATACGTTAATAGAACTACAATAAACTGTCTTTTCGCAAACATAATTTCTCCAAAACTGTATATATTTTATCATAATTTTCAAATTATGCATACAGTTGATTAAAATATTTGCAGAAAAAAACCTTTAAATTCACTAATTAGTGACATTCATTCAATAACATAGACAAATTGATTTATTTCTATACTCACTTTTCCCAAGTGCCTCTGCTAAAAACCATGCTACATCTTTGCGCGAAATTTTACTTCCCGCCTTAGGCACAGAATCATCTGAGGTACGAAACGTTTTAGTCATTTCGCCATCTACAAGAGATAAGGGGCGCACAATTAAATAAGTAAAACCGCCGTTTATTATAGCATCTGCAGCTATTTTGTGGTCTGCAATTGCATTCCTAAAAAAGAGCGCTACAAAGAGTTTAGCGATTACTCCAGGCATTTCACCATGTATTCCAGCGGAGCTCATGTGGTATATTGAATCAACTCCACACTCTTTCATGGCTCCTACTATGTTCGTAATCATATCGCCCAAAAGTGTAGATTTTTTGTTTGCATTTCCTCCAAGGCACGATACAACCAGGTCATTGCCTGTAATAACACTTGTTAAGTCTTTGTTGTTAAAAAGATTTGCTGTTTTTACGGTGATATTTTTATCAGAAAAATCAATCTTTGAAGTGTCACGCACAACTGCGGTAACATTGTGGCCTTTTTCAAGTGCAAGTTTTAAAAATATTTTTCCTGTTTGACCTGTAGCTCCAAATAATACAATGTTCATAATTGGCCTCCATCTAAAGTATAGCACATATTTACAGACAGACGAAAAAAATTATTTCTTCTCAACTTCATCCCATATTTTTTTATACCTTTCCCACTCTGTTAAAGCATCAGGAAAATTAGGAGAGGTTTGATATGCAGCTGTTAAAATTCTAAATGCGATAGCATACTTTACATACTCTTTATAGTTTTCAAAAGGTTCAAGCAGTTTGAGTGAAT
>CAYJGO010000091.1:0-6330 GCA_964369855.1 uncultured Treponemataceae bacterium
CACACATTATCAAAATTTGTCAAAGAAAAAAAGCTGATTTTTGTAGATTTAAATGGCAAAAAAGTATAAAATATGGTTATGGCACAAACATATTTAGCAAAACTAGGAGAATTAACTCTCAAAGGTTCAAATATTAAATTATTTGAAAAACAATTATTAAAAAATATACGCTACGCATTAAAAGGATTAGGAACTACGGTATCTTTGCGAGCTGGTCGAATGTATATTGACTGTGAGGATTCGGCCTGTGAGTCTGTAGAGTTTGCATTAAAACATCTTATTGGTATTACTGGTTGGGCTAAAACTCAAGTCTGTGAAAAAGATATTTTTTCAATTAGAGAAGCTGTAATGTGTGAAGCGTTAATTGGAAAAAATCTTGGTGCAAAAACGTTTAAGCTTGAAGCAAGGAGAAGCCAAAAGACCTTTCCTCTTAATTCTTATGAAATATGTAGAGAAGCATCTTCTGAAGTATATTCTCAGGGTATACTTGCTGTAGATGTACATAAGCCTGATTTAACTATAACTATTGAAGTTAGAGAACGCTGTTTTGTTTACTCTGATGCATACAAAGCATGCAGAGGACTTCCTGTTGGAACTGGGAGAAAAGGACTTTTACTTTTATCTGGAGGAATTGATTCACCTGTTGCAGGATATAGAATGTTAAGACGAGGTATGAAGGTTGAAAGTATATATTTCCATGCCTATCCCTACACTTCACATGAAGCACAAAAAAAAGTTGAAGATTTAGCATTTCGCCTTTCGTGTTTTGGTTTAGATTCGCATATTAATATTATTCCATTTACTGATGTTCAAATGAGAATTAAGCAAAAAAGTCCTGAGGAATGGTCTACCCTATTATTAAGAATGTGTATGATGAAAACTGCATGTATTTTGGCTGAAAAAATTGATGCAAAATGTTTGATAACAGGAGAAAGTTTAGGCCAAGTTGCAAGTCAAACAGTAGAAAATATGGCTGTCACTGAGAGTGCATGTAATATTCCTCTCTTAAGACCACTAGTTGGGCTAGATAAGCAAGAAATTATTAGTACTGCAGTAGAGATTGGAACGTATGAAACATCTATCTTACCATATGAAGATTGTTGCACATTATTTTCTCCTAAACACCCTATTATTCATGCACGTATTACTGAAGCATTAAAGCTTTACAATGATTTAGAGTGTGAAGACTTATTATTACAGGCTTTTGAAAATAGAGAAGTTAAGCGTTTTACTATTCTTGATGCACTTAGAAAGGTATAATTCAAATGCCTAAGACAGTCATAATAGCTGAAGTAGGTACTTCACACGAAGGAAGCCTTGAAAAGGCAATAAAATTAATTGATCTTTCTTGTACTTGTGGTGCAGATTGTATTAAATTTCAGTGGGTGTATGCACATGAAATTTTGCACCCAAAAACAGGTAATGTCGATTTACCTAGTGGAAATATACCATTGTATGAAAGATTTAAACAACTTGAGGTGAGACCTCAATTTTTTAACGAAGTTAAAGACTATATTCATTCCAAAGGAAAGACTTTTATGTGCTCTCCTTTTGGTACTCAAAGTCTAAATGAGCTTTTTTATGTAAGGCCAGATTATATAAAAATTGCATCTCCAGAATTAAATCATGTTCCGTTATTAAAACATCTTGTATCTTTAGAGCTCAATGAACCTGTCGATAAACGGATTCCAATTATTCTTTCAACTGGGGTTTCTACATTGGAAGATATTAATCTTGCATTAAGTATATTTAAACCCATTAGGGAGCATATTTCCCTTTTGCATTGTGTTACAAGCTACCCGGCTCCTTTAGAAGACTATAATGTCAGCATTTTAACTTTATATAAGGATTTATTTTCTATAGACCTTGGAATTAGTGATCATTCACTAGATCCCATAGTCATACCATTATTAAATTTAGCCTTTGGTGGCAGATACATTGAAAAACACATTACACTAGACAATACCGACTCAGGGCTTGATGATCCTGTTGCTCTTAACGAATTTTCTTTTACGAAAATGGTAGAGCATATTCGGTCTTTTGATGGAAAAAATAAGGACACAATACTTTCTTATCTTTATGAAGTATATGGTGAGCAAAAAATTAATGTAGCAATCGGAAATGGTAAGAAGCAGCTAGCTGAAAGTGAAAAGGCTAATTATGGTAGAACTAATCGATCAATACATTACATGCGATCTATGAAAAAAGGTGATATGATTTTAGAATCAGATATTGCTGTTTTAAGAACTGAAAAACACCTCTCTGTGGGTGTTTCACCTCAGTTTTATGATGAAATAATTGGTAAAACTCTTTGTGTAGATATAGAAGATGGTCAAGGTGTTTTATTTGAACACTTTACTATATGAGAACTATACAAAGTAGTAAAAATATTGTAAAATATAAACAGGGAAGTAAACATGATTAAGACGATGTACATTTTTTTTAGGTTATTAATAGATTTATTTATTGCTAATAAGAAACTTGCAGTAGTAAAAAAACTTGATAAAGCAGGTGATATTGCTGGAAGGGATGCATATATAAAAACAGTTACAGCTTGGTGGGGAAAACGTATATTTGAATTTGGTAAAACTCAGGTTGAAATTATAGGAATAGAGAATGTTCCAAAGGAAGGTGCTGTTTTATTTGTTGGTAATCATCAAAGCATGATGGATATTCCATTAATTTTGGGATACGCTGAGAAACAGCTAGCATTTATTGCAAAAATGGAGCTTTCGAAGGTTCCAATTGTTGCCCCTTGGATGAAATATATGCAGTGTATTTTTATGGATAGAAAAGATCGCAAGCAATCAATTATTGCTATGGAAGAAGCAGTCCAATCATTAAAAAATGGGTATTCACAAGTAATTTTTCCAGAAGGTACTCGAAGTCATGGTGGACAGATGCAAGAATTTAAGAGGGGCAGCTTTAAGCTAGGTTTAAGAGCTGAAGTTCCTATTGTTCCAGTTACAATAGATGGTACATGGCAAATGATGAATAAAAATATTGGGTTTGAAAAAGCACATGTTAAATTAACAATTCACAAGCCTCTTAATACAAAGGGGCTTACAAAAGAAGATCAGAATGCGATTCCTGAGATCGTAGAAAAAATTGTTAGATCTGCGTTGCCCTCTGAAAGTTCATCTAAATAATAAAAGAAGACTATCATAGTTATTAATAATCTATTCCAACTCGGCAAGGCACTCCATTTTCATAAGGATGTTTTATATTTTTCATTTCTGTTATATAGTTCGATATTTGTAAAAACTCCTTTGGTGGATTTCTGCCGGTCAAAATAATTTCAATCTCACTACCCTTACTCTTCAGAAATTTTAATATTTCTTCTTTATTAATTAGGTTTTCATTCCATGCTGCACATATTTCATCTAAGATTAGCATGTCGCAGTAACCAATATTTGCAAAATGAATAGATTTTTGAAACATTCTATTATGCTCAACTCTTATTTCATCTTTTTGAAGCTTGGTCATTTCATTAGTAAAAGGCGGATTATTTTTTAGTGTAAAAATTCTCACTAAGTCAAATGTCTCAAGCGATTTAAGCTCTGATGAACTCTTTCCTTTTAAAAATTGAACTAATGTTACGTTCATATCTATTCCAAGAGCTCTTATAGCAAGTCCAATTGCACAGGTTGTCTTCCCTTTTCCATCACCATGATATAAATGTACCATAAAAATTCCTTTACCAAACGCCCCATAATAAAATAAGTCTGCAAAGTATAACAACGCTTAGCATGGTAATATTAGTAGAAAATAATATGTAGTAGATTTTTTTAACTGTTGCTGTATTATTTTCAACAAATGATAAACCTAACATTGCTTTTTTTATTTTTCCATTTTTATCAGTATAATTTATTGGTAGCTGAGCATATGCAATTGCAGTACATGAAGCAAATATTCTTGAAAGCCAATAAGGATATATGCTCTTTTTATCTTTGAGGTATAATTGGAATGCTTCACTTAAATTACAGAAAGGTAAAAATGCGCCAGCAAATAAAGCACTTAAGACGAAAATATATGAAGGAAAAAAATAGAGAATCTTAGAAACATTAATAAAATAGCTTAGAGCTTTGGTATTTCTTAAACATTGGCTTTTTGTGCAAAAATATAGCGCTCTTAAAAGTAACAGAAGCGTTGGACCTCCTATGCTTATGCAAAGAACAGGGATAAAAACTTTTTCAATATTATTTATTATTATTCTAATAATATTTGATTGTAGTGTATTTTGTTTCTTTTTAAAAATAATCTGTATAAATTCTCTTGTAGAAATCAAATAGTAGCAAATTATAATTTCAAAAATGAACCCCACTAATAAGGAAAGTCTATTGACATAAAACAATAAAATAAATGGTAAAACAAAGCTAGATAAAATAATACATATAACAAGAATAACCACATTATACTTTTTGTTTACATAGGTATTTATAATTCCTTCAAAAAAAACACTTATAACCTTGTATATTTTATCAATTTTAAATCTAGGAAACATGATATCTAATAAGATAGCACTTAGTAAAATTATAACGTATTTCAAATCATCTCCTTGTATTTAAGTATACAATAACTTTGAAAAAAGAGCTATAAAAAAAGGCTTGTAATTTTATTACAAGCCTTTTTGCTAAAGTAGCTATTTTTGTTCGTAAACACCGCCAGGGGCTATTTTACTTAAAAAGATTTCCTTTGTCATATATAAACCAAATGGAACACCAGAGTTTTTATCGAAGCTTTGTGTTGTTCCATAAGCAGTAACATTAAATGATCCACTGAGCCATGCTGGACTGTTCCAATTATTGTCAGTTATATGTATATTATTAAACTGAATAGAGCCTTCTCCATAACTCGAATAGAAGCTAAGCGTGCCTTGGAATGGAGCTTGGCCAGCAGGCCATGATGCATTATTTGTATTAATTATATCCTCTGCTTCCCATGCTTGATAACCACCTACGTCAGCTTCATATGTTACAGTTCCATTTAATTGCATAAAATACGGCCAATAATTAGAGAATTTATAAACATGATCCCATGAAACTGGCCAAGAGTTATACCATCTGTCATGGTCGATAGTGCCTTTGCTTCCGGTTCCATCATCTATTTTACTTACATTAACATGAACACTCTTATCAATAAATGCATTTCGCACTGTTTCCTGCATTGCAAGTAGTAACTCTCGATGTGTTAAATTTCTTGTACCTTCTTTTAATGTAGTACTTACAAGATTTGTATCGCCAGAAGATATTTCAAGTTCATATTTTGGTTTAGATGATAAAATTAGTGCATTTCTATCCCAGTATGTGAACCCTTCATTAGATATGAAGCTTCCTTCACGGATAACATTTTTCTCACCAGATGAATTATCTATACGTCTAATAACATAGTTTATTGTTTTATTTTTTTCAATTTGTGCACTTGTTGCACCAGGTAATTTAATTATTGTATAATACTTACCATTTTCATCTTTTTTACTTCCACTGCTTTCAGTTGTGAACGTATTAACATAGTCAGAAGCATAATATTCAAAAAACTCTTTTCTTTGAGTATTTATTGTTAATTCCATCGGAAGGCCGGCATATATATCAGTGTAATCAGATGTAAGCGTAAGAATTACACTGCTTGAAACTGATTCAGCAATTCCAAATTCACTTGCCCGTATAGTAAGTGATATAGAAGCTTCGCCGTCTGCATTTGGCTCTGTTATACTATAACCTCTAAGCTCTATGCCTGAGTTAGATGAAGCTGAAAGCTTTAAAGGTGCTCCTTGCACAACATTATAGAGATTGATTGTAAGCGGTAAATCATACCATTGAGAAGGATTTTTGCTTTCAGAATCAGTAATTTCAACATTCCAGCTGTTAGGTTCAAGTCCTTCGTGTATTTCCGAATATGCTTTTTCACTTGTTTTTACAACACTATTTATTGCTACATATTTCTTTTCATTATTTCCCTTTGAATTAAATAAAACATATATTTTGGTTGGAACCTCATCGCTATACACTTCAGGGTTATATGAAAAACTAATAACAAATTCACCTACTTGTAATAAACGCTTCTCTAAAGCGGTCATATGTAATGTTGTACTTGATGATTCCTGGGTAAATGTAAACTTATTTGAGCCATTGGCAAAAACTACTTCAAGTGCGTCTTCTTCACCTTCTGTAACTATATATTTTTCGACAGTTGCAGTAACACTTGTATCAATGTCATCTACATGAGGAATATTTAGATTAAAATCAAAAGTTGCTTCAAAACCAAACCCAGTTGTATCAGCAAGTTGTATATACCCGCTACTTGGGCCTGAAAACTTCATATTGGAAGGAT
>CAYJGO010000092.1:0-6261 GCA_964369855.1 uncultured Treponemataceae bacterium
TAATTACTTTTCGATTCCCAGGACGACTCCAGCTAAATTTTATTAAACTACTTTTATTTTTTTTAGTTGTTATAAAGTCTATGTACATTAGTAGCTTTACTACACTGTATTGCTTTGTTAAACGTTCAGGAAAAATTCCGACTGGGATAAATAAGATGCCTTTAAAAACAAAAACAGGTCTTTATAGGCTCTTTATATGTCAAGCTATCACGCTTTCACCTGGAACGGTGTCGATTAAAAGTAAATCTGGTTCAATAAATATACTAAAAATTAAAACTGATTCATTAAAGTCAAGTGAATACTTCGATAAAATACTTAGGGGCTAATATGTTTGATACTGTTTTTTTTATTATAATTGCTGTAATATTTATCATTTTAACATTCTCGATACTGAAGGGGCCAACGCTTTGGGATAGAGTTTTATCTTCAAATTTGTGCTGCTCAATTACGGCTATTTCTATTTTATTATTTGCAATTGTAACTGGTGTTGAATATTATGTAGATGTTGCACTTGTCTTTGTGTTAGTTGGATTTGTGGGTACACAATTCTACTCTGTATTTGTGTCACGATTTGGCAAACTATAACAGGATATAATATGCAGTTTATTAGTAATATTGTTATTTTAATTGGACTACTTTTATGCTTATTTGGAAGTATCTGTGTATTATTGACTAAGAACTTCAAGCAAAAACTTCTCCTTTGTTCGATAGTTGATAGTTGCGGTCTACTTACCTTTTCTATAGGTATTATCCTTCGTTCAGGCTTTACGTTTATGAGCTTTAAAGTAATTCTTGTCTTAATATTAGCAATAGTTATTTTTCCGATTACATCTACGAAAATTGCTTATAGTGCATTTTATCATAAAAAACATGGAGATAATGATTTATGACAGTATTATATAATACTCTATTAGTTTTGCTAGTAGTACTGTCAAGCATAATAGTTTTTACCCATAAGCTTCGCATTGCAATTATTCTTTCTGGAACTTGTTCTATGATTGCAGCTTTGGTATACCTTTTTTTATCTGCGCCAGATGTAGCACTTGCTGAAGCTGTAATAGGTAGCACATTATCAACAATTATTTTATTAGCAGGTACACAAAAATATCGTGTATGTACAGTATGTGCACTCCCATCAGATTCGAAGGTTGAAGCAAAACTTTGGACAAGTATAAATCGCTGTGCAGCAAAAAAAGAGCTTGAAGCAAATTTAGTTCATGTTAGGACAGAAGAAGAACTACATGAGCAATTTTATGATGTAGGATATGAACTTTCTAAAAATAATATTATACTTTTTGGAGAGGAAGATAACTATTTTATTCAAAATGTCTTTATTGATTTAAAAAAAGAGTTTCCAAATGTAAAAATAACAATCAAATCCCCACAAGCGAGGATTATATAATGATAAGAAAGATTATTGTTTTCTTTTATGTAATATTAATACTTGCCTTAGCTATTTATGCAGCCTCAATAACAAAACATTATACTAGTAACAATCTTATGATTGAAGTTCTTGATAAGTTTACAAACACTGGAGCTACAAATGCGGTAACAGCAGTGTATCTTGATTTTAGGATATTTGATACACTTTTTGAAACCTTTTTGCTACTCGTTGCAACACTAGGTTTAAGCCAGTTTTTAAGATTGGAACAAACAGAAAGAATACATATCGAAGCTGAAATAAATGATGATTATATTCACTCCTCAATTGCAAGTGGTGCTCTACATTTGATGATGCCGCTGTTTTTAGTTTTTGGAATAACAATCAGTATTTTTGGACCGACTTCACCTGGAGGTGGCTTTCAAGGTGGAGCAATTTTGGCTGTTTTAGTTATGGCTCTATATCTAACAGAAAGACGAATTAATATCTCATTGCTTTTTTTTACATCACTGGAAAAAATTCTATATATACTATTTTTGCTTTTAGTTGGTTTATATTTTTTACTATATACAAATAGTACACATTTGCATCGCTTTATGTACCTAATTGTTAGTAATATATTAATATGCTTTAAAGTATTTATGGGACTCATTATTATATTTCTACGATTGATTGGTAAAAGTCAGCATAGAACAATAGGAGATGCATATGAATAGTACTGAAATTTGCTCGCTAATGTTATTTTTTATTGGTTTATTTGGATTAATAGCTCGGCGAAATATTATTAAGACAGTACTGTCTTTGAGTATAATGGAGATTGGAGTTATCTTATTCTTTTTATCTATCAATTATACACAAGGTTCAGTTCCACCGATTGGTGAAAATATTCAAAACACATCAGACCCAATTCCACAAGCCTTAATGATTACAGCAATAGTAATAGGCATTGCCGTTACTGCTGTAGCCATGTCAATGTTTATAGGTTTATATCATAAATATGGAACGACTAACTGGAAAAAAGCCCTTAAAACAAGAAAGAAAGAGGAACTATAAGTGATTTTAGCATTATTAATTTTTGTGCCGATTCCAATTGCACTTTTAACATATTTATTAAAAACTAATATTACAAGACTCATTGCAGGTTTATTGCAGTTATGTGTAATTATTACTGCGAGCTATTTGTTTTACTATGTTCGAGTACAAGATATTTCAATTATATTTTATGTAGGATCAGTTGATGTTTTATCAATACCATTAATATTAAATAGACTTTCATCATTATTTCTTTTATTAACAGCATTAATTTTTACAGTATCATTTTTATATACACTCACACGTGAAACAACTCACGGTTTATTTGTATTTTTATTATTTTCACTTCAAGCATTAATCTTTACAGCTTTTCTATCAGATGATTTATTTAATATTTATCTCGTTTTAGAAATTAGTTCTATACTTTGCTCAATGCTTATTCTCTACAATCGAACTATTCGTTCCTTATATGATGGAATGGTCTACTTATTAACTAACATGGTTGGAATGCTGTTTTTTTTAATGGGTCTTGGCTATATGTATAAAATATTTGGACATCTCACTTTTACTGCATTGGCACCACTGGTAGCTTCATTTGAAAATACACAAGCATTAGCACTGCCTTATGCCTTTTTATTAACTGGCATTACTCTTAAATGTAGTTTTCTGCCACTACATAGTTGGCTACCAAAAGCACATGGTACACCAGGTGCCCCAGCTGTCGTTTCAGCAATTCTTTCTGGAATCTATGTAAAATGTGGATTATTTTTATTTATGCGTGTTCGATTGCTTTTTCTGCCTGTTATTAATACTGATTCGTTCTTTTTAGTAATAGGATTCCTAACTGGAATAGCAGGTATAATTTTTGCCTTAATGCAAACTGATTTAAAACTCATTTTAGCTTTTCATACAATTTCGCAACTTGGTTTAATATTAATTGGAATTAGTTTATCTAGTGAATATGCCTTAAGTGGGGCGATATTACATATAGTTAATCATGCTTTTTTTAAATCGCTACTATTTTTATGCGCTGGAATATTAATTAAGCAATACAAAACCAGAAATATCTATGAAATTAGAGGTGTTTTAAAAACCATGCCATCGGTCGCAATCGCTTTATTTGCAGGAATTTTAGGAATAACAGGAGCACCTTTTTTTAATGGCAGTATATCAAAGTATTTTATCCAATCGGGAGGAAGTACTACCATTGCACAAGTTCTAATTATTATCATAAATTTGGGCACTTGCTTATCGTTTGTAAAATATGGATCTATGTTGTTTGGAAAACCTAAAGAAAATAGTATTATTAAAAATGATATTCCCTCTATGTGTGCTTTATTTATCCTTGCATTAGCCTGTTTACTTAGTGGTGTTTTTGGTGAAGAGTTTATGCTAATAACATTAGGTTCAAGCTATACAATTGACATAGCGAGTTATATATTAAAGGCTATACAGTGGTTTACAATTATTGGTACCTCTGTATTAATATATATTTTTATCATTTCAAAGAGTGCATTCTTCCACAAGGGACATAACCCAGAAATAGAGTTTGGAACAATGAACTTTTTAACCATTACATTTTTTGTAAGCATTTTAGCATATGTACTTTTTGTTATTTAAAAAAAGTAATATTCAACATAGCTTATTTAAAATAAAAAGGAGAAACATGTGTTTAAATTAACAAAACTGGAAAAATCTTGGGTAAAGTACGATGTTGGAAATTCGGCCTTTATCATGCTTATTACAGCTATTATACCCATATATTTTAATTTCCTAGCTGAGCAAGGTGGTTTAACATCCATTGAATACCTTGCTTATTGGAGCTTTGCTTCTTCCATTGCAACGATATTAGTCATTTTATTCGGCCCAATTTTAGGAGCAATTTCAGATAGAAAAGATATGAAAAAACGTATCTTTCTGGCAACAGTGCTTTTAGGTGTTCTATCGGGAATTATTATGGGATTTATGCCCTCCTGGCTTAGTTTTATTATTCTTTTTATTGTTGCAAAAACTTCTTGCCAATTAAGTTTTATTTTTTCAGATGCAATGTTACCTGAAATTACTTCAAACGAAAGAGTAGACATAGTGTCATCATATGGATATGCTTACGGATATGTTGGAAGCTGTATCCCATTCATTATTGGATTAGGTTTAATTTTATTTGGCTCAAACATAGGGATTGGAATGGTACAAGCAATTCAAATTGCAATAATACTGCACATGCTTTGGTGGCTACTGTTTTCTTTTCCAATTATTAAAGACTACAAGCAAACAGCATATATAGAAAATAGGGGAAACCCTTTTACACATGGATTTATTGAAATTGGAGATACACTAAAAAAAGTAGTAAAAGATAAAAAAATGCTTTTATTTTTGCTAGCATTCTTTTTTTACATCGATGGCGTGTACACGGTTATTTCACTTTCTACAGCGTACGGTTCGGCCCTCGGTTTAGATTCAAATCAATTGATTATAGCCCTCTTAGTTACACAGTTAATTGCATTTCCTGCAGCAATTATACTGGGGCGCATTACATCAAAGATTAACCCTGAAACAATTCTAACTATCTGTATCGTGGCATACCTCGGTATAGCCATCTATGCAATAGGTCTTGATACCACAACCGAATTTTGGGTTTTAGCTGTTAGCGTTGGTTTGTTTCAAGGTACTATCCAAGCACTCTCTCGCTCATACTTTGCAAAAATTATTCCAGCAGAAGACTCTGGTAAGTACTTTAGCTTTATGGATATTTGTGGAAAAGGTGCCTCATTTTTAGGTACTTTTACCATAGGTATTGTTACCATGCTCACCGGGCAAGAGCATTTAGGCGTTGCAGTATTGTCACTGTTCTTTGTTATTGGACTTGTGCTATTTAGAATAATGATACGAGTTGCAAAAAACTAAGGATGTAAATTTTATAAGGGGGAAGTCTCCCCCTCGGCCCAGCTAGCTTTGCCATCTTAGCCTATCCCCTCTTTTTGTAGCAAAAGACACAACAACACTTTATCTTCGGGCCTTTTGAGAAGAAACTTATACATTGTAAACAATGCACCTCAAAAAAAGTTACAAATCCAAATTCACACCAAAGTGAACAGAAATGCCTGTGCGTGATAGATTACGCCCTCTAATACTAAGTAAAAATGTTAACATGTCTATTCTCTTTTTTGTATATACGCCATACTCAATATGCTCTTCGAAACTTTGATCGGGGAGTAGTATGCCATTAGCTGAAAAAGATTGAGTTCCTTGTACATTCAACGAACCTTGTACACGTGTACCTATTAGTATAGTTTCATCAACACTGTAATCTATTGAAAGTGAAGGCGAAATTGTAATACCATGAAAAAGTTTTGATGTAATAGAAACACCTGCAGCATTGTAATAGTCAAGTGTTTTTAAGAATGTATAAGAGGATGCAATATTTGGAGTAAGTTCAAAAGAGTCATTAAAAAAACGAAAGGTATAACCGAATGTTGCCACAACACCTGCAGAAAGATTTGTAAATTGTTCATTACCAAACATGCTTTCGGCATTGCTAATATCAAAGCCAACATGTGCACCAAGTGTTATAAAAAAGTTGTTCTTAAAAAACTCGCCAGTTACCCCGAGAATTGCTCCATTTTGAAATGCTGATATTCCTTCAAAATAAAAATAATTTCCAATGTAGAGAGCATCAACCGTTAACGAAAAACTTCCCGCGAGTTCTACAATTTGAAAATGAGCTGGAACGCCATATCCAATGCGTTCTACTTCTGCAGCGTTACTTAAATTAAAAATATCATAGTGAAAAAATGGTTGAATGCTTACATCTTTTGAGTCATTCATATGTACAGATAATGATTGTTCAT
>CAYJGO010000093.1:0-6205 GCA_964369855.1 uncultured Treponemataceae bacterium
TAACAAGTGGCGATAATGTGCTAGAAGCTCGCCCAAATGTGGTATTTTATGATGATTCAGGTTTAAGTTATGCTTCTAATGGAGCTTCTTCAACTCCTACAGTTAATGAATCAGTCTTAGGGAATGCAATAGAAATGCTTGGAGGCGAAGAGAGAGTAAAGCGAGGTGCCACCATCTATGCAAAGCGCTCTATTGTTTTAGAACAAAGTGTTGCTTGGGATTATGCTGGTTTAACGGTAAAAAAAGGTGACGATGATATTACTCTACTTAATGGAACAGGAAATTTATATACTGTTACACTAGATGGAAATAAAGAATACTACTCTG
This sequence comes from uncultured Treponemataceae bacterium, assembly GCA_964369855.1. GTDB lineage: Bacteria > Spirochaetota > Spirochaetia > Treponematales > Treponemataceae > CAYJFX01. Next base: position 328 of record CAYJGO010000093.1, read on the forward strand.
GTGGAAGATTAGTGTATCTTAATGGTAATAGTAGTGGATCTTATACCATCAGTGGTAATGTAATACTTAAAAACAATAATGCAACAAATTCTAATGGTGGAGCACTTTATGTTAACAATGCCAGGACACTTAGGTTTAGAGGGACTATTCAAGATAACGTAACAACAGAGAGCGGTGGTGGGCTATATCTAAATAATGTTACTGAAATTGATTTTTATGGAAGTATTCTAAATAATAGGGCAGATACTGCTGGTGGTCTTTATGCTGCAAATGGCATAAGTATTACTTTTAATGATGGTGCTGCAGTATACGGAAATATCAATGCTAATAGTGCGAGTAATGGAAATAATCTGTATTTTAATGAAGCAGCTACTCTTCATTTTACTTCTCAATTAAATATGGGCGGAAATATTAACTTACATGCAAGCTCCTCCAAAAATAACTATATTTTTGTTGGAGGAGCCCCTCAAATAAACTAATATATAAGGGTCGGTTTTGCCGGCCTTTTTTTGTGGGTAACTGTAGGATTACCCCCTTGACAATAATGTACCTCTTGGAATACTATAGTGTGTATGACTGCAAACGAACTAAGATCTAAATTTATAGAGTTTTTTAAAACAAAAAATCATGCCGAAATTTCAGGTAAATCGGTTATCCCTGAAAATGACCCAACAGTACTATTTACGACTGCTGGTATGCATCCTCTTGTACCCTATTTAATGGGGGAGCCTCATCCTGCGGGGAATCGCCTTTGTGATTATCAAAAATGTATTAGAACTGGCGATATTGATTCTGTTGGAGATTCATCGCATTTAACATGCTTTGAAATGCTTGGTAACTGGTCTTTAGGCGATTATTTTAAAGACGATTCAATTAATTGGAGCTTTGAGTTTTTAACAAAAGGAGAATGGCTTAATATTCCAGTTGATAAAATATCGGTAACGGTATTTGAAGGTGAAGAAGGTATTCCGCGAGATGCTGAATCTGCAGATATTTGGGCTTCTTTAGGTATTCCACGAGAAAGAATTTATTATCTTCCTAGAAGCGATAACTGGTGGGGGCCTGCTGGTGAAACAGGGCCTTGTGGACCAGACACAGAAATTTTTTATGACACAGGACTTGACGCATGCACAAACGACTGTAAGCCAGGCTGTAGTTGTGGAAAATACATAGAAATGTGGAACAACGTTTTTATGCAGTACTACAAAGATAAAGATGGAAATTATACAAAGCTTGACAGAAAGTGTGTAGACACTGGTATGGGAATAGAAAGAACTGTTGCTATGCTTCAAGGAAAAAAATCTGTGTATGACACTGAAGTGTTCCGTCCAATACTAGATTGTCTAGAAAACATTACAGGCAAAAAGTATGGCAAAGATGAAAGTACCGATACCTCTATGCGCATAATTTGCGACCATTTACGAGCTTCTGTGTTTATTTTGGGAGATCCAAAATCAGTGCTTCCGTCAAATGTTGGAGCAGGTTATGTGCTTCGCCGTTTAATTAGAAGAAGTGTGCGACATGGAAAAAAACTTGGCCTTGATGGCGAGTTTTTAGTAAAACCAGCTCAGGTTGTTATTGATAATTTTAAGATTGCCTATGCAGAATTAGAAGAAAAAAAACAAGAAATATTTGATGCACTTAGAGCAGAAGAAATTAAGTTTTTAGATACACTAAAAAAAGGTGAAGCAGAATTTGATAAGCTTTTACCAAATTTAATGAGGAATCCGCAAAAAGTTATTCCAGGGCGTGTAGCGTTCCGTTTGTATGATACCTTTGGTTTTCCAATTGAATTAACAGAAGAGCTTGCAAGTGAAAATGGTTTTACTGTAGATAAAGAAGCTTTTGAAGAAGCATTTAAAAAACATCAAGAATTATCACGTGCAGGAAGTGAGCAAGTGTTTAAAGGTGGATTAGCTGATCACTCTGAAACTACTACAAAGTATCATACTGCAACACATTTATTACACCAGGCTTTAACAGATGTACTTGGCAGTGCAGTTGCCCAAAAGGGTTCTAATATTACAGCCGAAAGAATGCGCTTTGACTTTACACATGCACAGCCCATGACAAAAGAAGAAATACAAAAAGTTGAAGATATTGTAAATGATGTAATTAAACAAGATTTGCCTATAACAATGGAAGTTATGGACTTAGAAGATGCAAAAAAATCTGGGGCAAAGGCATTGTTTGGTGAAAAATATGAGCAAAAAGTAAAGGTCTATTCAGTTGGGGGCTTTTCAAAAGAGGTGTGTGGTGGACCACACGTAGAAAAAACAGGTATGATTGGAACATTTAAAATTCAAAAAGAACAATCGTCTTCTGCAGGAGTTCGCAGAATTCGAGCAATTATTAGCTAGATTATGTAACTATATTGGATTTTAATTGTTTTAGTTGAATAGGTACTTAATGTATCAAAGTAAAATAAAGGTAAGGAAGAATTATGAAACGATTAGTAGGATTAGTTATTGTTGCGGTATGTACAATGGGTTTTGTGTTTGCACAAAATGACTTACAACCATTAGTAACAATTAAATTAAATAAAACTGAATCTATCACGCTTAAGCAATTAAAAGATCGAGTTGAAACATACTCAAAGCAAACAGGAATTCAAAATTTTACAGTTGAACAAAAAAAAGAAATACTAAACTCAATGATTGATGAAAAGCTTGTAGTACAGGCAGCAACACAAGCTGGTGTAAATATTTCTTCAGCCATGGTAGATCAAGCCTTTTTGCAGTCAATTTCTGCACAAGTGGGCGCAAATGTTACTGAGCAGCAGTTTGCTCAAGTTGTTCGTGAGCAAAGTGGTTTATCTTTAGATGAATACTTTGAAGCACAAGTTGGAATGAATTTGAGAGAGTATAAAGAGTATTTTAAATCTCAGTTAATTGCACAACAGTATGTATTATCAATTAAGCAAGAAGAGTTACAACAAATTTCTACAGTTACCGATGCAGAGATTCGATCTTTTTTTGAAATTAACAAATCTTCATTTGTGCAAAATGATATATTAAAATTATTTTTAGTTGTAGTACCGAAAGGTAACAATCCAAATGCAGCAAAAACTCTTGCTAATTCTCTTCGCAGTGATTTGAAAAACAATAAAACGAGTTATGATGCATTGAGGTTGCAAATGCAACAACCAAATGCTGGGTTTCAAGCTGGTGATATGTATTTAAGTAAAGGAACGTTAGCTGCACAGCAACTTGGAATAGACTATGAGACACTATTAGATTTGTTTACTAAAAGTGTCGGTTATTATGATGATGTAAATGAAACTCAAAATGACTTTCAATTTTACGTGATTCAAGATAAATATGGTGCAAAGCTACTTGAATTAGATGATGTTGTGCAACCCGACACAACAGTTACCGTTTATGAATATATACGCTCTCAGCTTGCACAACAAAAACAAACGAGTGCTTTTGCAACCGTAGTTTCAGAGGTTACTACATCTCTTCGAACACCTGAAAATTATCAAATGCTAAAAACTGACTCTGCATTAAACGCATTGTTAGAGTGGTAGTGTATAATAATGGCGCGTAGAAAGGGAAGAATCTTAGCTTTTCAAGCAATGTATGCTTGGGAAGCCGGTGCGGTAGATACAAAAAATATTCTTCAATTCGACTGGGCATCTGAAGCACTGTTGGCTCGAATGGGAGAAGAGGGTTTAGCTTTTTCTCGACTCATAGTACAAGGGGTGCTTGATAATTTATCAGAAATAGATGAAGCTATCTCTAGGCATCTTGTAAATTGGAGCTTTTCTCGATTAAATAAAGTTGACTTAGCAATACTTCGTATCAGTTCTTTTGCCTTATTATATCAAAAGGATATTCCCGTTTCAATTACGATAGATGAAGCTATTGATATCTCTCAAGAATTTGGGAGCGATGATTCTTTTAAGTTTATTAATGGCGTATTAGGCGCAATTCAAGATGAAATCGAAAAGACTCCAGAGTCTAGTGCAAAAGCATAGCGTTTATGAATGGGGTTTTAAAAGCTACTATACTATTTATAATTTCAGTGAGCTTTATTTCATGCTCCTTTCGCGCAACTGGAAGTTCAATTGAACACCGCCTATCAGAAGTTGACGCTCTTATAAGTGTTCAAGATTATAATGGAGCATGGTCATTATTAAAAAAAATATCGCGTACAATTAAGAATCCGACTGAATCTCTTGGACTTGTACGTAGGGCTCTGCTATTAGGTCGAAATGATTTTGCAAAAAAAATATTAGAAGATTCATTAAAAAGTTCACCAGATAATTACGAATTGCTCTCAGTCTATTCACATATGCTTATGAGAGAAAAAAACTATACAGAGGCCTTTGAGTATGCTAAAAAGCTCGAAGGAACCCAGTATGGCTCAATTTATTCAGAGTTACGTTTTATCCTTGATGTTCATGATATTAATAGCAAAAATGAAAACATTAAAGATTCAAGCAACTATGAATTAATAGATTATTATGCTCAAACGTATGTACAGCAATATGTAGACATTGCAAATTCGGTGGGGAACACTAGTTATCTTAGAAATGCTGCAATAATTAACGCTTTAGAAGGCAATATGTCTAAAGCATATACATATCATCCTGAGCTCGTAACCGCTTACGATACACCTGAGTTTTGGGCAGTAGTAAGTTATGATGCTCATATGTTTTCGAGAGTTATACAAAACCTTCTTCAATTTGATCTCAATATTTCACAAAAAGAAATACTAGCAGATTCGTATGTGCATATAGGGGATATTGAGAATGCAAAATTATTATGGGAAGATTCAACCATCACTAATCCCTATGCAAATCCAACAGCTTGGCATAATCTTGCACTATATTCTCATCGTAATTTTGATTTTAAAACGAGCAATGAATCTGTTGTACATTTAGTTGATAATTTTCCAGAATATATTGGTGGCTTAACAATGTATGCTAGATTTAGCTTATTTGATGAGCCAATGCCTTCTAACTCTGTTTTTTCAGATGTTTTAGAGTTACAGGGTGCTCAAACATTACAAATGCAAGCTAATGAAACATCTGTAAGTGTAAGTAGTGTAGATGCTTTGCAGAAAATTAATGATGCAATTGAGAGTCTGATACTAGTTGATGAAAATGCTGCTATGCAGTTAGTAATAGAAAAACTGAAATTTATTTGGGATTCGTCGCAGACTCAATTAAATGAGCGTCAGAAAATTTCACAGGTGTGGTCCTTGTTGGAAGAGTATCGAAAAGAGCCATACGGATATAACACTAACCTTGTGCAGTATGCAATTTGGTTTTTTTTATCGCAACAAATGATTAACGAAGCAGAAGGTTTGTTCAAAGCGCATTGCGATGAACGATATTCTGCTTTTGCTGATAATAATGAGTTATATAGTACTTTTCCTGTTGCAGGTATGGCATACTGGGAATACGAGTATGGAGCCTATATAGCGCTAATGCAAAAAGACTATATGCAAGCTGAGCTCTGGCTTACTTCATTGATAAAGAACGATTTTATTAGTGCAGATATGCCAGTTGGCGCATGCCTTAATCTTATTTCGCTTTATTATGGCCAAGGCAAAAAACAGCAAGCGTTGCTACTGAGTGGTCAACTACTTGAATATTTGCAAGATGATTATATTATTGCGAACGTTTATTATACTATTGCTCTTATTCAATACGAACTAGGTGATACAAGTAGGGCTAAGAACTCTTTAAGCGAAGCACTTCGGTATGATACCTATCATAGTGCTGCTCGCCTTTTACAAAAAAAGATAACTGATTAGCATTATTTTTTTAGTAAAGCTGCAAAAGGATTATATGTTTCTTCATTATCTTGTTTATCAAGATAGTATTCTACATCACTTTCTTGTTCTTTTGCAACTGCTGGTCTGAGTG
>CAYJGO010000094.1:0-6166 GCA_964369855.1 uncultured Treponemataceae bacterium
CGAAATTCCTGATAATGAATAGAAACTTAATTTTTATTAAATATATTAAATATTTGTAAATATTTCTACAATAAGCATTTACAATACGGGCTCTTTGAGGTATAATTACGTGACTGCTATGCATTATTAGCAGTCTCATAATTTATATTATTATGTTTTTAAAGGAGCTTTTTTTATATGCAAGATGAAATAAAGCGTTATGTATTAGCGGTGTTAGTAGAAAACCATGCTGGTGTTTTAAGTAGAGTTTCAGGACTTTTTAGTCGTCGAGGGTATAATATTGATAGCCTTACGGTAGGTGAAACATTTGACTCGAAGCAATCAAGAATGACAATTGTTGTAAGAGGTGATGAGGCCATTCTGGAACAAATTATTAAACAACTTTCAAAACTTGTAGAAGTAATCTCAATAGAACATTGTCTTGCAGTAGACACGGTAATTCGTGACATGGCATTAATAAAGGTGAGCGCAAAGGATGCAAACCGTGCAAGTGTAATTGAAATCGCAAATATCTATCGTGCTCGAATTGTCGATGTAGCAACAGATTCCCTAGTGTTAGAAGCAACAGGAAGTGAAGGGAAAATAGGAAGCATAATCAAACTCTTAGAACCTTTTGGTATTATCGAACTTGTTCGCACCGGTCAAACAGCAATGTCTCGTGGAACAAACATACTCGGTAGCTAAGCCCATGAAACACATTACAATACTTGATTCAACTTTAAGAGATGGTGCACAAGGCGAAGGCATTAGCTTTTCGGTACAAGACAAACTTCACATTGTCGAAGCCTTAGATACTTTGGGTGTAACATACATTGAAGCTGGAAACCCAGGTTCAAATCCAAAGGACTTAGAGTTTTTCCAAGAAGTAAAAAAAATAAACCTTACAAACTCAGAACTTTGCGCATTTGGAGCAACTCGAAGAAAGGGTATAAGCTGCTCAGAAGATGCAAACCTCCAAAGCCTTCTTGCTGCAAACACGCAGGCAGTTGTAATTTTTGGAAAAACATGGGATTTTCAAGTAATCGAAATTTTAAAAGCTACCTTAGAAGAAAATCTCGCAATGATAAAAGAAACTGCACAGTTTTTGTGCGATAACGGCAAAAAAGTTATTTATGACGCAGAACACTTTTTTGATGGATATGAATCAAATCCTGACTATGCCCTAAAAACACTACACGCTGCAATTGACGGTGGAGCTTTTTCCCTCGTTCTTTGTGATACAAAGGGCGGTTTTGGTATTACTCCAATGATGAAAGCAGTTCAGGCTGTTGTAAAAGAGTTTTCAAAATTCAAAACAAAAGATGGAAAAGAAATAGAAATAGGAATACATGCTCATAACGATTGTGGCCTCGCAGTAGCTCACTCGCTTTTAGCAGTGGAAAATGGCTCTACACAAGTGCAAGGCACACTACTTGGCTTTGGTGAGCGAACGGGGAATGCAGATCTTTCCTCCATTATGGCAAACCTAGAGCTTAAAATGGGTTATGGGTGTCTTCCTAAAGGTAACATGTCAAAGCTCACTCCAATCTGCCGCCAAGTTGCAGAAATAGCAAACATTCCGCTTTCAAGTGGGGCGCCTTTTGTTGGATCAAGCTCATTTGCACATAAAGCCGGAATGCACATTGACGGGGTAACAAAAAATCCTCATGCATACGAGCACATTACACCTGAGTCGGTTGGGAATGAGCGAGTGTTCCTCATGAGCGAAGTTGCAGGTAGGTCAATGATGCTCGAAAAAATAAAAAGATTCGATGCCTCAATAGAAAAAGATAATCCAATTATAACGGATATTACCAATAGAGTAAAAGAACTTGAACACGCTGGCTACCAGTATGAAGGTGCCGAGGGAAGTTTTGAACTTATGGTTCGAAAGGTAATTGGAAAATATAACCCATTCTTTAAGCTGCACTATTATAAAACAACTGGTGAACACCCAAGGATGAATGAACTTATTAGTTCGTTTGCTCAACTTAAAATAGAAGTTGATGGCCAAATTGAAATTACGGCAGGTGAAGGCGATGGCCCTGTTCATGCACTCGACGTTGCGCTCAGAAGTGGACTTGAAAGGTTTTATCCAAGCGTAAAAACAATCAGGCTTATAGACTATAAGGTTCGTGTTTTGGACTCTAAAACAGCAACGGCTTCTAAGGTTCGTGTTCTTATTGAAAGCACCGATGGGGCAAATACGTGGCAGACGGTTGGCGTATCATCGGACATTGTTGAAGCATCATGGCTTGCCTTAGTGGACTCTGTTGAGTATAAGCTAATAAAAGATGTAGAGAAAAAGTATAAAAATATAGTGTAGCGATTTGGGACATCCCAAGCCTTAGGCACCGGACAGGAGTTGGGTCGCTCTTTGCGGGGGTCCGCTGTTGCTTCATTCGTACCTATTACAAGGTGCGAACACCTCTGGTGTCTTGCAATCCCTTTCCCATGTTTCATGGCTGTGCTGATATCATAGTCAACCTCAACAAACTTCATAGGCTCTATGAGAATATTAATCTAGCGGTCAAAGATTAATAAGTAATACGCCCAACGCAAAAAAGTAGAAATGTACTGCAAATTCATACGATGAATTTGCATATAAGCCCTGTGACCATAATCCCGTTTACCTAGCTATAAGGGTATCGCACAAAAAAATATTTTTTTGTAACCTTTTTACTTGATAATTGTTTTTACTGTACTAAATATAAATTTTTCGTCCTTATCCCATCCTTGTAAGAACCTAAGACGAAAAGTTTGGAAAAAAGAGTTATTAAAGATTATAGTATCTTAATGCGATACTATAAGCATAAATAACTATAGGAGTTTTGATGACAATTAAACAGAAAATTTGCATGCTTTTGATAGTTACGCTATGTGGGTTAGCGGTAGCACAAGATGCAACTACAGAAAAAAAACTGAGCTTCGATGTAAATGTTGGGTATTCGCCTACTCAGTTTTTTACAGATGACACAATTGGTGATGCTTTTACCCCTGCAGGGGTACAGTTAAGTTTTGCTGTATTCTTTTTACATGAGCCATTCGGGAATATGGGCGTGGAAATTGGTACAAATTGGGCTATGGTAAAAACTATGCCAACACAAAGTGAGCTTGTTACTCATGTAATTCCCTTACACATAAACTACGTATACCAATATCACTTTAATAATAGGTTAGCCTTGCATAATCATATTGGTGTTGGGATGAATATGTTCAATCTTCAGCATGTACAAAGCAGTACAAACCTAGGACTTTTGGAGCTTAGTGCTTTAGTAGATGTAGGCACAGGTTTACAAATTGCAATTACCAATGGTTTTTACACAGAAGTTGGTATAGGGTACATTATAAGCTTTCCACAAGATGTTGTAATGCATCAATTAATTCCATCTATTTCATTTGGTTATAGATTCTAACACGAGGTACACAATGAAAAACAAATTACAAATCACCGTAACATTTATTATTACAATTCTTTTTCTTCTTGTATCCTGTAGTAATTACTTAGTAAATACAGGAATACGAAATTATATTTTCGGAAACGAAAGTATTACTCATACTATTACGTTTGATTCAAATGGTGGCGAAGGCATAATGGAGGCACAAACATTTGCCCAAGGCACAAACCCTAATTTAAAAGCAAATGCTTTTATCAGGACAGGTTATTCCTTCATTGGATGGAGCGATATACTAGGTGGAACAAATGCTACATATATCGATAGGGTAAAAGTAACTTTTAATGAAAGTAAAACATTGTATGCGGTATGGCGTCTTGATAACGAAGTTGTAACTATTACCTTTAACGGAAATGGTGGTAATGTTCCTAATTCAGGTGATCCTGCTTTAATAAAATACAAGCAACATATACTTAAAGATACAGAAAGTTTTTTAATTATAAATAATTTTGCTAATGGAGAAAAAGCTTTCGCTGGTTGGTCAATAAATCAAAATAGCGCAGTTGTATATGCAAATGGAGCAACCATTAAAACTGCAAGTAACACAGATTTATACGCACAATGGGGAGAAGCTGTTACTATTACCTACCATAAAAATGATGGTAGTGGTGAAACTAAAAATCAAACAGTTGCAATAGGCAATGCAGTACTTGAGGCAAATACCTTTTTACGAGATTCGTTTCAATTTAAAGGTTGGGCTAAAGAAAAAGACGGTGCAAAAGTATATAATGATGGGGAAACTATTGACGTACAAGGAAATACTAATCTCTACGCAGTTTGGGCAGAGCTTTATACCGTAACTTTTAACACAAACGGTGGAACTTCTATAGATCCTGTAGGTGTTGAAAAGGGTAGTACTTTTGCAGCCCCTACTGCACCTACAAAAAATGGCACATTTGAGGGTTGGTATAAAGAAGCTACTTTTAATACACAATGGAACTTCAACACCGACACTGTAAATGCCAGCATGACTTTATATGCAAAATGGCGATACACTATTACTTATGGTGCAAACGGTGGTGGTGGTAGCATGACTTCACAAACATTTATCCACAATGAACAACCTTTTTTAAATTCAAATGCATTTACCAATGCGCCTCAAGGCTTTGCGGGTTGGAGCGAAATTGAAGGTGGAAGCCTTACCTACACTGACAGGGCAAGGGTTACATTTAACGAAAACAAAGATTTATATGCTGTATGGATAACAACCCATGCAACTATTACCTATAATGGAAATGGTGGTACGATTGCAGGGACAAATATTGAAACATACCAACAATTTGTGCCAAATGGGAAGTCTCTTTTAATTGTTAATAATTTTGTACATCCAGAGGGAAAAGGCTTTGCAGGTTGGGCTACAACTGAAGGCGGACCTATTAAATATGGAAATGGTGAAAGCATTACCCCAACTGGAGATATGCCTCTATATGCGAAATGGGGTGAATCTGCTACTATTACCTTCCACAAAAATGATGGTAGTGGTGTAACTAAAACTCAAACAGTTGCACTAGGTGATGCAAAACTTGAGGCAAATATCTTTGCGTGGGAATCTCACCGGTTTGAAGGTTGGGCGACAAGTGAAGGCGGCGCAAAAGTACACAATGATGAGGCAACTATCAACGTACAAGCTAATATCGATCTTTATGGAGTTTGGACAGAGTTTTACATCATTACTTTTAATGGTAATAATCCAACAAGTGGTAACATGGAGACTATTACGGTAGATGCAGGTACTTCAAAGACATTACCAGAGAATCTCTTTCAAAAAACGGGGAATACCTTTGCTGGTTGGACCACAGCTCAAGATGGAACAGGAGACAGCTATACTAATGCACAAAAAAATGTAAGATTTACAGAAAGCACAACTCTCTATGCAAAATGGAATGCTATTACCTTTACTATTACTTTCAACTCAAACTATGCTGGGGGAGGAGCCGACTATACTCAAATTTTTGAGCACGGCGAACGGGTTGGTTTAATACCAAATACTTTCACAAGAGACGGCAATGCTTTTGCTGGATGGAGTCTTACAGATGTTGGAACAGATGTTGCCTATGGTGACGGAGGTGCTATTGACTTTAATGAAGATAAAACCTTGTACGCACTTTGGGTAGATACAGCTAGCGCATGGACTATTACTTTTAAGGGGGGTGAGGACGCTTCTGTTCCTGGCTCAGGCCTAAAAGAATATACTCAAGCAATAACAAAGGATGAAAGTGCTCCATTAAACATAAATAACTTTGTTCATACAAGCGAAAATTTCGCTTTTGCAGGGTGGGCTATAACAGAAGGCGGTGCTCCTGTATATCAAAATGGTGATGCGATAAACCCTGGGGGGCACATAGCCCTTTGGGCGGTATGGAGAGAGTCTGTAACTATTACCTTCCATCCAAATTACGAGGGAGCAGGTTCACTTACTCAAAAGCAAGTGGTTTTAAAAGGGGTAGGGGCTCCCCTTGATGCAAATCCATTTACAAGACACCAGTTTTATTTTAATGGCTGGAATAGTAACTCTAACGGTGTAGGAGGAAAGTCCTATACCGACGGTCAAAATGTAAATTTACAAAGCAGCATTGACCTCTATGCACAGTGGATTTCTGCACCTTACAGTGATGATGTTACAACACAAATTATCTCTAATGGGCAAAACCTCAAGCTTACACGTGAAGGAGGCGGCTCTACTGTAACATGGCTTCGAGATGGTGGAAATCTAACACTCAATGAAGTGAATG
>CAYJGO010000095.1:0-6025 GCA_964369855.1 uncultured Treponemataceae bacterium
CCGCTTGAGGAAAAATTATTTTTGTTAATGTTTGCCATCTGGTAAGCCCTAATGATCGACCTGCTTCCATTTGTCCAAGATCAACTCCCTGAATACCAGCTCGAAATATTTCAGTACAATATGCTCCTGAATTGATACCATATGCTAATACAGCAACAGTGACCCTATCTATGCCGAGAGGCGCAAAAATAACAAAGTAAAAAATCATCAATTGTGTTGCAAGTGGAATGCCTCTTATAATTGTTGTATAGACCGTAGCAACACCACGCGCCAATCGATTCTTAGATATTTTTAATATTGCAAAAAAACAACCCAACACTGTTCCTATTGCTATTGCTGTAATTGCTATATACAAAGTTGTTCCCAGGCCTTCGATTAAAAGCTTCCAGCGATCTCCTTCTATTATTGTCTCATAAAATGATTGAAACACTTTGTTGCCTCCTAAAAAAAATGCACAGTTCCTTCCTGTGCTACATAACTATAATTATTACCTTATAAAGCTAAAGCCTTCATTTAAAAGCCGTAGCTTTATAAAACAAAAAGCAAAACCCTATGCTTAGATACGCACAGGGTTTTACGTTTTATTACTTTCTTATAATAATAACTTGCTCTGATTCATAGTATGGAATTGAAAAATCAACATTCTTTTTTCTTTCTTCTGTTACACTCATTCCTGCAGCAACAAAGTCAATTACGCCTGAATCTACCGCAGCTACAAGGCTATCAAAAGCCATGTCCACAACTTCAAGAGGCTGCCCTAAGTCATTTGCAATATACTGTCCCATTGTTATATCAAAACCTACAATATCACTACCATCTACATATTCAAATGGAGGGAATGCAGCATTTGTTCCTAGCTTAATTGAATTTCCTGTTCCTACCATTTCAACTGCGGGAATTACTATATTCCCATCAGTTGGCATAAAAGAAAGCACGAGTGCTTCATAACCGCCATTTGCTTGCAATGCTTCAATTGTTTCATTTATAGATGTAAGCAATGCTGTATTACCCTTTTTGACTGCAATAGCATACTCTTCTCGTGCAAATTGATCAGTAACAATCATTAAATCATCATTCCTAGCTACAATTTCTCGCGCAGGAAGCTCATCTAATACGATTGCATCAATTGTACCATTCTTTAAATCAAGGGCTGCATCAATCCCAGTTTTAAAAGAAACTAATTCTTTTTCAACAATGTTTTCACTTACCCAAGTGTCACCTGTTGTTCCAGCTTGAACACCAATTTTTTTTCCTTCTAAATCACTTGCTCCAGTAATTACAACTTCATTGGCTCCACCGCATGAAACAAAAAGGCATGATACTAATAATAGTATTGATACTACGGTTAAAGTTTTTTTCATGTAAAATCTCCATTTTTCTTTTTTTTCAGTATACAAACAATAACCAAAAATGTCAATAAATTTTTGTATAAAAATACAATATTATGCATATTTATACAAAATATTACAAATTTAATCAAAAAAATAATTTTTTTTTGTAACCTTTTCTAGTCTTGAAACTTATTATTTTATACGCTATATTACAATTTATAATAAACATGAAAGGAGAAGGCAGTCTATGTATGATGATGACGATGATTATGAAGAAGATTTTTACGCAGACATTCCAGATGAAGCTTTTTATTATGAAGAATCTGCTCGACGTTATGGCTTAGCATTAGGATTTAAAGAAGCAAGTGAAGGTATTGATTCTGAGAGCACACTTGATAATTTTAAATATCCAGATGATGCTGATGATGAAATAATCGATATTTTTAAAGATGCATACTTTGAAGGTGTTGATAACTATAATTCTCGAGATGATGACGATGACGAAGATGAGTGGGATTAGGAAAAATTGTAATACATACCAGCTTTTACAAATCCAATAAAACCATCTTTTTCTGGTGAGTATTTTTCTGCTGCATCACCATAGTGGCATAAAAGCATTTTACTCTTTATCTCTGACGGAAGAGTTTTCAAATCAGCGTAATATGAATGCACACCCCCAGGGAAAAACTGGCAATCATGAATGATAGTTTCAATATTTGGATACTGGTCAAGCATATGATCAAGCAATGCTCTATCAAAACGGGTATCCCCCGTAACAAGTACTTTTTCATCAATTAAAACACCACATGAAAAAAAAGCTGCATCCCAATTGTCTTTGCTATTAGGTATATGCTTTGTTCGAAATGTTACTAAATTGATAGAACCAATGCTTGCTTCATACATTGGACGTGGTTTTTTTGTTATAAGAACTGGAGAAATTTGGTTAAAATAATCTTCAAAAGTAAGGCTTTGACCATCAGCAAATTCCCCGTAACACATACCTCCCTTTAAGGAATCATTCCACAGGGTTTTCTTGTATGCATCGGTAATAAGAATATTAATTTTTTTCTTTGTAGTATATTTCCCAAGAAGAGCCATTTCTTCAATGCCACCTATGTGATCAGCATGTGAATGTGTAATAAGCACATTATCTATATTTGCAAGTTTCGAGTTATAATTATAAAAGGCCATTGGGCACAATGAACCACAATCAACAAGTATATGATCATTACCTTTAATAATTAAAAAATTTGTTTGCCAATACTTTTTAGAAAAGGCACTTCCCGTACCCAAGAAAAAGACTTCTAAATCGCCCTTGTTTTTGAGTTTTATTGTGTCTTTAAAAGGCTTAACAATCATACTCTATTATAACCTACTTTTCTGTACTCGTGTGTGAAAAATCTAGCATTTTTTTTAGTTTATACACATCTTGAACACCATCAACAAGCACACCCCCCATACCCATTTCAAGCGGCAATGCTATATCTATATCGTATCTGTCGCCAACTGAAATGCAATTTTCAATCGGTTCACCTGCTCTCTTTGCAGCAAGCTCAAACATTTTTATATCTGGTTTTGAAGTATTACACGTGTCTAATCCAATTACTTCGCTAATAATAGTATCCGCACCAAGACAAGACAGTATTCTTCGTCCAACAGAAACAGGGTTGTTAGTTACACAAATTAAAGTATAATCATTTGATAAGTCTGTTAAGGAATTAATTAAAAGTGCATCTGTTGTAAGATATTTTTCTGGTGAAATATTTTCTTTTCGTATTTGGATACTTTGTTCTATTGACAATCCCAAATCGACAAATGTGTTCGCCAAAGACAGTTTCTTTCCATTGTTAAGCTTTGCCCACTCTTCCTGATAAGAAATAACCATTTTTTTAGCATCTTCATAAGCTAAACCTTTAATAGATGCAAAACACTTTATTTGCACTTCATTTTGTTCAACTGCGAACGCTGCATGTGTATACAAAGTTGAATCAATATCAAAAATTATAGCCTTAATTTTTTGTGGCAAATGATAAATTGTCATATGTTTCACCTCCAAAAAGCTTATACATAAAACGTTATAATTAACCTAGCTTAACAAGTTTTTCAATTATACCCCTGTTATCTAGCAAATCACTTAGAGACTGCCCGTGATGCACACGCATAATGATATTTGCAAACAAACCACTTACATCAGTATTTATGTACCATTCATAATTTAATAAGGCTTCGTGCGAAACCGCGTTTGTCCCAATTATTCTATAAAAGTGACCATTTTTGTAGGCCTCATCAAAAAGTTCTATGGCTTTACCATTAAAAAAAGGCAAACTTATTGCTGCAATAACTTTTTTTGCACCTTGCTCTTTTAAGAAAGCCATCGCTTTTAAGAGTGTTCCCCCTGAGCCAAGCATGTCATCTGCTAAAAAAGCAACTTTATCTTTTACATCACCCAATAATGTTAAAGATCTAATATTTGTTTCTTCAGCACTTTGCGTCACAACAGAATAATCTCTTTCTTTATATATCATTGCAAGAGGTTTTTGTAAACCTGTTGCGTAAAACTTATTTCGCTCTACCGCTCCTGTATCAGGAGATACAATTACTAACTCATCTTCTTTGCCCGATATATCTACGAGTTTTATTAATTCTCTAATTATTTGATAGCTGGCATGAAGATTTTCAATATTGATTCGTTGAAAAACATTTTCTATTTCTCTGGAGTGAATATCGAGCGTAATAATTCTCGAAACACCCATGCTTTCATAGATATTACCTAGCATACTTGCAGTGAGTCCTTCTCGGCCCTTTTTTTTGTCTTGTCTGCTATAAGGATATGTAGGCAAAACTAGTGTTATGGAGCCTGCTCCAGCTCGCCGAACTGCATCAATAGTAACGAGCAAAGACATAAGGTGATCATTAACTGACATCTTTTTTTGAAGCTTCCCTTCATGTAGGTTTAGAGTTTGCTCATTTGCTACATCTTGAATTATAAATACATCTTTTCCCCTAACGCACGTTTTTACTTGTGTTTTTAGCTCGCCATTTAAGAAATAAGTGAAATCTATATCTGTTTTAAATTTTGCAGGCCTGTATTTATCAATACTGCCCTTAATGTACAAATCAGCAGCCTTTAGATCATTGTAATAATTTATGTCTCGCTGTAAAGTATTCTTGTCAACATCATAACGTTTTGAAATAACATCACGTTTTAATCCAAAACGATGTTTATACATATGTCGTAAGTGTGTTGTGATTTTATCTGCAAATAGTTCTCCACCAGGACAAGCTATAATAGCCAGTGTCGATGGCTCTGAATACGGCATGGAAACTCCCTTGTTTTTTGCTACATATATACTATCATATCTTTTGTATTTTTACAAGACACTTTTTCCTCCTAATAATGGCCTTGTCTATACTTTTATTTTGATAAAAAGAGGGAGATGATCAGACATGCCTTTCCCAGAAAACATATCGAATCTAAAGGGAATTCCTGATTCTGAAAGGGTGTTTTCATTTGTAATGACTTTAAATTCTAATACTTTTATACTTTCATTATAAAAAAAATGATCTATTTTTTCCCAACTACCTTCATAATAATACGACCCGTTAACTGTCAAAAAAGAATCAAAAATATGCCACGGTGAAAAAACTTGAATGTTTTTTTTACTTCCTCTTAGCATAATCGATTCATCACTTTCTAAAACAAATTCCTCTAAGCTCCTGTTAAAATCACCTGCGATTAAAACAGAACCTCTCTCTTCTAATGCAGAGTCAGCAAGAAGCCTCTCTTGTGTGTTTCTCCATACTTCAGTTTGTTCTGCTCCCCCATACTTTGACTTCCAGTGACATGCATAAAGTACTACGCTCTTTTCTGCATCTATTACCACTTGCGCTCGTAATAAGGCTCGCATCGAAGGTTGATTAAGCTTTGTTCCATCTGTAATATCATTTGATGTTTCAAAATTTGACAACCCTAGTGCGACATCAAAATCTATTTGGTGGAGGCGGACATTATGTAATGGATAACGAGAGAGAATTGCTATTCCAAGGGCTTCATTATTTTGCTTAGAAAAGCAGCTATAGTTATACCCTTTCCCTGAAGCCCTCAAACCAACTAGCTCGTTTGATAAATCTTGTATAATTGCTGAATTTTCAATTTCTTGAAACACGTACACATCTGCTTGGGTTTGGCTAATAAACTCTGCTAGTTGCTTTAAGCGCATAACATATAATTCTTCACTCCAAGGAGTTTTAGACCCCTTAAAGTCAGAATATTCTGTACCTGTTTCATGGGAATCAAAAAAAGTTTGCAAATTCCAACTTATTACACTGATATCACTAGAAACTTGCTTATTGCTATTCGCCTCTACTAACATTGAACAAGCGCTACAAGCAATACATGCTAAAAAAACTACTACTTTCATATTTACTCCTATATATTTCTATATAGATGTTATATGCGTTTTTGTGGAAAATTTTATATTTTAAACTTTTAAATGCCAATAACTAAAAATAGTTTACTGCAACTTCTTCTTCATCCCTTCTATTGTTATAAAAATCATCAAACATCGAATCTACAACTACCCCTATTGAAATATAAGGAGTAACTTCAAATTTAAATATATCTGCAATGCTTATAAAATCGTGTTTAGATTTGGCCTTTAAGTCTTGCCCATAATAAACTCCATCATCACTTA
>CAYJGO010000096.1:0-5893 GCA_964369855.1 uncultured Treponemataceae bacterium
TAAGACTTGGGCTTGTTGATAATGGAAGGGCGTACATAGTCCCCTTGAATTTTGGTTTTACACATATAGGGGATAAAAGAGTGTTTTATTTTCATGGCGCAAATGAAGGGCGAAAAATATCCCTTATGAAACAAAATGCATACATAAGCTTTGAAATGGATACAGGCTATGCTTTGATAGAAGGTCCAAAAGCATGTGATTATGCATGCACGTTTCAAAGCATAATGGGAGAAGGCAAAGTAACCTTTATTGAAGACTTTAATGAAAAAAGAGCTGCTTTAAATGAAATTATGAAAAAGGAAACGGGAAAAACTGACTGGACATACCCTGATACAATGCTTAGTCAAACATGCGTATACATGGTAGAAGTAGAAAGCATTACCTGCAAAGAACACTTGTAAGTTTCTCCATCCCTGGCACGATTCTTTTTTATGAGTGTATTATAAAAAAAGAATTTTACTTGAAAAATACTCTCATTTATGATACACTCAAACCATATTTGGGGGTTTTATGTCTAAGTACATTTTTATTACTGGCGGAGTTGTATCGGGACTTGGCAAAGGAATTGCAGCGGCTTCAATTGGACTATTACTTAAAAGTCGTGGACTTACCGTTTTAAACCAAAAATTTGATCCTTACTTAAACATTGACCCAGGAACCTTAAACCCTGTTGAACATGGTGAAGTTTTTGTAACCGATGATGGTGGAGAAACAGATTTAGACCTTGGTCACTATGAAAGATTTACCGATGTGAGCCTATCAAAAAATTCCTCTACTACAGCAGGAAAAGTATATCTTGCAGTATTAAACAAAGAAAGAGAGGGTGCCTACAATGGCAAAACTGTTCAAGTTATCCCCAATATAACTGATGAAATTAGGCGTCGCCTCATGGCCCCCGAGACAGAAGCAACAAAAGAAAATCCTGCACCAGATGTTATTATAACAGAAGTTGGCGGAACTGTAGGCGACATTGAGTCTCTACCTTTTGTAGAGGCAATCCGTCAAATTCGTTATGAGGTGGGGTTTGAAAACTGTGCATATGTACACCTAACCTTAATCCCCTACATTGAAAGTGCAGAGGAGCTTAAAACAAAACCTACACAACATAGTGTAAAAGATTTACTTAGTTTAGGTATTCAACCAGATATTATCATGTTACGAAGTGAATTTCCAATAGATTCTTCAACCCGAGAAAAACTTGCTATTTCTTGTAATGTTAGCCTTGATTCGATAATTCAAAACTTAAATGCAGAATCAATATATGAAGTTCCGTTAATGATGGAAAAAGAAGGGTTAGGAGATGCCCTTTGCACAACATTGTCAATAAAATGTAAAAAAGTTGATTTAACCGAATGGGAGCATTTAGTACAACGACTTTACAACCCAAAGAAAAGCATTAAAATTGCCCTCGTTGGAAAATACATCGAACTTCATGATGCATACCTTTCTGTTGTGGAGTCATTAATTCATGGTGGCATCTTTCATAACGTTAAGGTAGATATACATTGGATAGACTCAGAAACCCTTATTGATGATAAAACAGTTAAAACTACCCTAAAAGGATTTAATGGTATTATTGTCCCAGGTGGATTTGGAAGTCGCGGCGTTGAAGGAATGATATTAAGTGCAAAATATGCAAGAGTTAACAAAGTACCATATTTTGGAATTTGTCTTGGAATGCAGGTTGTTGTGATTGAATACGCACGAAATGTATTAAAACTCCTCGATGCAAATTCAACAGAAATGAACCCCAACACACCATATCCTGTAATAGATTTAATGGAAGATCAAAAAGGAAAACAACTTGGTGGAACACTAAGACTTGGAAAATATGAATGCCAACTAAAAAAAGGAAGTCTTGCGCAAAAAGCATACGGAAAAGACATTGTATGGGAAAGACACCGCCATCGTTATGAGTTTAACAATGACTTCAGAGATAACTTCGCAAAATCAACATTACACATTAGCGGAATAAACCCAGAGCGCGATTTAGTTGAAATTGTTGAGCTTGATAAAAAAGAACATCCTTGGATGCTAGCAGGTCAATTCCATCCAGAATTTAAGTCTAGACCAAATAAACCCCAAGCACTTTTTAGAGACTTTATAGGGCAATGTATAAAATAATCGAAGCGGAGTTAAAATGGAAAAAAGAGACACAATAGTAGTTCTAGATTTTGGAAGTCAATATGCTCACCTCATAGCAAAACGTTTTCGTCTTATGGGATATTATTCTGAAATTGCCCTCCCCTCTTGTAGTATTGAAGATTTAAAGTATGCAAAAGGAATTGTTCTTTCTGGTGGTCCTTCATCAGTTTATGAAAAAAACATTCCTGAGTTTAATGAAAAAATATTTGATTTAGAAGTCCCTATTTTAGGAACATGTTACGGACACCAACTAATGGCCAATCACTACGGAGGAAAAGTAGAAAAAGCTGAAGTTGGTGAATTTGGATTTGCACGACTTCTTAATTATGATTGTGCAACAAGTCCTATTTTTGAAGGCCTTACACAAGATGAGCAAGTGTGGATGAGTCATCAAGACGCCGTCGTAACATTAGCAGATGGATTTGAAAAAATTGGTTATACAAAAGACTGTGAGTACGCAGCCTTGCAAGACATACGCAGAAAACGTTTTAGTTTACAATTTCATGGAGAAGTAAAAGATAGCCCTTGTGGCGATACAATTTTTGAAAACTTTGCAAGGTTTTGCAAAATGGAAAAAAACTGGAGCCAAAAAGCAGTTCTTCATGCTATTGCGCAAGATATCATCAAAACCGCCGAAGGTAAAAAAGTTCTTCTTTTTTTATCTGGTGGTGTAGACTCTACCGTAGCCTTTGCCCTCCTAAACAATACACTTGGTCAAGATAGGGTTCTTGGCCTACATATTGATAATGGCTTTATGAGAAAAAATGAAAGCAAAATTATTGCAAAGAGGTATAGAGATTTCGGTTTTGATAATTTTATCGTAGAGGATGCTTCAAACACTTTTTTACAAGCTATTGATGGACTAACAGATCCACAAAAAAAGAGGCATGTTGTTGGAGAAACATTTATAACTGTTCGAGATGAAGTAATTAAAAAAATGAACTTACATGAAAATGAATGGCTCTTAGGACAAGGAACGCTATATCCAGATATCATAGAATCTGGTGGAACAAAAAACTCTCATGTTATTAAAACACACCACAACCGAGTAGAGGGAATACAAGCATTAATTGAAAAAGGACTCATTATTGAGCCTTTAAAAGATTTATACAAAGATGAAGTCCGCGTTGTCGGAAAGATACTTGGTTTAAGCGATGAACTTGTGTACCGCCATCCTTTCCCCGGACCTGGATTAAGTATAAATGTTTTATGCTCGAACGCAAAGATTTCATATAACAAACATACGATTAACGATGAAAACACAGAATTTAATGATTCAATCAAAGAATTCAACTCACTTGATATTTCCAGCATGGGTCTAGGACCTTTAACAAAAAAAGTACTTCCAGTAAAATCAGTTGGCGTACAAGGGGATTTTAGAACATATCGTTTCCCTGCAGTTTTAGATTTGCAAAAAGAAGTATACCCAAATAGTGACTTATGGTCTACACTTGAAAAAACTTCCTCATTTATAACTAATACCCTAACAAGTGTAAACAGAACAGTATTATGTTGTTATGAAAAAGAAAATTGTAGCTTAAAAGAGGGCTATTGTACCAAAGATAGGCTCGATATGACCCGTGAAGTTGATGCAATCGTACTTGATGAACTAAAAATGAACAACCTCTATAGTTCCATTTTTCAGCATCTTACTATTTGTATTCCATACGGCACTTCTAGCAATACCTGCTCAATTGTGTTGCGCCCTGTAGTATCAGAAGATGTTATGACAGCACGTTTTGCACACTTAGATGAATCTATATTAAAAAAAATAGTGTTACGGATAAAAAACTTAGGTTTTGTAGATGCGTTATATTACGATATTACAAATAAGCCCCCTGCAACTTTCGGGTGGGAATAATTCGCGCTTAAAATATTTTTCTACTCAATACGACTTGCACTTCGAGAACACTGTGTATAGTTAGTAAAGCAATAAAAAACATTGCAAATTTGTAAATTCTATTATATAATAATACTAGACTCGTATCACGATAATTAAGGATGGCGAATACATGGAGCCGACTTCTCAAACACAAACAGATTTCATTGATAAAAGATTTAATATTTTAACATATGAAAAGTTCTTAGAAGACCATAAAGAAAAACATTTTACCAAAATGTCTATGACTGAAGTTATAGGAGCTGATATGATGATTGCTACCTTTGGTGAAGAAAAGTACTATAAAACTTGTACAGAAATTTTAGCTCGTGGAAATAGTGCTTATAAAGAATTAAAGCTTGATCACATCATCCATGTATATGCACATACTTATAGAACTTTTATGGCTGTAGCTAATGATGATATAAGCGATGAAGATTTTTTAAACTTAATGAAGGGCTTTTACTCACAATATGAATTGGTAAATGCAAAAACCACAGGACTAGGTGGTGTTTCACGGTTTGCCGTAGTATTTGGAGATGATTTAATAAACAGAGCAAAGAGTGCTTTTTACGTAAACACAGATTACCAAAATAATTTTATAATTGTTAGTGATGAAAAAGAAAAATTGGCACGTGAGACTGAAGAAGACTTAAGAATCTTTGAAATACTAAATTATGCATTAAGTAACGATAAAGTTATTCCATTTTATCAAGGTATTTATAACAATGTAACAAATACAATAACAAAATATGAAGCATTGATGAGAGTATTTGATAAAGAAGGAAATTTAATTCCCCCAGGTAGATTTTTAGACGCCTCAAAGAAATTAAAATTATATCTCACCCTAAGTCGAACAATGCTCGATAAAGCATTAAAAGATTTTGAAAACAAAGAAAGTGAATTGAGCTTAAATATTTCTTTATTTGATATTCAATCAAACGATTTCAAAGTATGGTTCATAGAGCGATTAAAAAAACATCCCAACCCATCAAATATTATTATCGAGTTTGTTGAAACAGAAAATTATAACAACAATGATGATTTGTTAAACTTTTTATTTGAGCTTCGAGGTATCGGATGTAAAATAGCAGTTGATGATTTCGGGGTCGGCTTTGCTACTTACACTTCAATAATGTCACTAAAGCCAGATATAATTAAAATTGACGGTGATATTATTAAGAATTTAACTAAGACGACAGAAAGTAATTTAATTCTCGATTCAATTTGCTATATGGCAAGACTCATCAATTCTGATGTAACAGCAGAGTTTGTTGAAAACAAGGATATTCAAGAAATCGTTCTAAACAATAAGATTCTGTATTCACAAGGATATCATTTTTCTAAGCCGGAGCCATTTGAAAATCTTAAACTAATCTGATAGCACCTAAACAAGAAATACTACACAAAATAACAGTCAATTGAGTACATATAGGAGTAACATATGAAAGAATTTATTGAATACGATGACTTTGCAAAATTAGATATGAGAGCAGGCACTGTTCTCTCATGCGAAAAAGTTGAAAATGCAGAAAAACTATACAAGCTGATGGTTAACACTGGCGAAGAAAATCCTCGTCAAATTGTTTCAAGCTTAGTCGATTATTATACTGCAGATGAGTTAGTAGGAAAAAGAATTATAGTTCTTATAAATTTAAAGCCCAGAAAAATGCGCGGCATAGAATCTCAGGGGATGCTCTTATGTGTTGAAACAGAAGATGGCAAAACATGCGTACTACTAAAACCTGAAGTCGATGTAGAGCCAGGCATTTCCGTTACATAAGGTAAAATGTATGGCTTCAAGTATAGATTTCATCGAGTTTGTGGTAGATCAAATTCATGACACAGGTATTGTACGTTACAGAAAAA
>CAYJGO010000097.1:0-5740 GCA_964369855.1 uncultured Treponemataceae bacterium
CGTTTTCTTTTGCAAAGTTACAGTGTTGATGTTCTTCTGTAAGAGAGTTTAAGTCTTCTTTTGTAAAGCCAAGCTCTGTAAGCATTTTTGTTTGACGCTCACAAAGAAACTTATAAAAAATAAAACCAAGTATATAATCTTTGTATTCGTTAGCCTCAATTTTGGATCTCATCTTATTTGCAGATTCCCAAATTTTACTGGCTAATTGTTGTTTATTCATGTTAATTATCCCCTTTCTACATAGTATATAATAGATTTTCAAAAAAATCCATTGTATACATTAGCACATAAACAGAGACGTATATTGTCCCCGCAGGCAAAAATTTGAGAAAACTAAACATGTACTGAAAGTGAAAAAAGACACATTTTTTGCACACTCTAATAAAACACTCCATCTTTATTGTACTCTTGCATAGTCGAAACTGCAAGTTATAAAAAGTTATATTTTGTTAGTAAAAGTTATTTTTGGTTATTTTTAGTTATTGCGATGTATGTAGCTTTTCTGGTTTGGTGTGTTTGGTGGTGTGTTGTTATTGTTTAGTGTAGAAGGTTTTAGAAAATTTGCTTCTTTTTCTTCATTGTGTGGTGATAGTAATCATACATTAAGCGTATTTTATATGTATGGTTTTTTTAATTATATATAATTGTTTACAGTATGGCTATTCGGTGGTATACTTTTTATAGTTACTTTTTGTAACTTAATATGGAGGTTTTATGAGTTTGGTTACGTTAATTAAAGACAGACGAAGTGTATATTCTCTTGGTAGAATTATGCCTATTGGAGAAGCAGGTATTGATGCCCTTGTTAGGGATTGTGTAAGAGAGTGCCCTTCGGCATTTAATTCTCAAACATCTATGGCTGTTGTTTTGTATTCACAGCAGCATGATGCCTTATGGGATGTATTGATTGAGAAAATGAAAGTAATTGTTCCTGAAAACGCTATTTCTGAAGTTGTAGAAAAAATTGAGGGTTTTAAGGCTGCTTTTGGTACTATTTTATTTTACGAAAATCAAGAAATAATAAAAGCATTGGAAGAGAAGTTTCCATCATATGCCCACAATTTTCAAAACTGGTCTCAACAATCAAGTGGGATGTTACAATTTGCCGTTTGGACAGGGCTTAGAGAAATGCAAGTTGGCGCAAATATTCAACATTATAATGAGCTTATCGAAGAAGATGTATACCCACTTTTTAATATAGACAGAAAGTATAAACTTATTGCCCAGATGCCATTTGGAAATATTACTGCAATGCCACCAGAAAAAAGCATTGATAATATTGATGTGAGGTTTTTAACTCGAACATAGCATAGTTTCCTTATGTGACAAAGTTCCTGTAATTCTTGACTATTTATTATGCTTTAAGTATATTTATCAAGTATTACTACTTTGTTACACCCGAGGGAATCATTTTGAATTTTAAAAGCATCACAATCGAAGATAAAGAAATTTTAGAGCCATATCTAAAGGCTGCTAATTTAAAAATCACTGAGCATTGTTTTACTACTATTTTTATGTGGCAAGATTATTTTTGCACCCAATACTACGAAGATGGTAACTTTTTATATTTAAAAAGTAAATCAATGCCAGACGGACACGAACACTTTATTTGCCCCATTGGAAAAGGAAACATAAAAGCAGCTTTGGACACATTATATGAAACATATGGAATGGACATTGAAGTTGTATCTGTTACCGAAGAGCAAAAACAAACTCTTCAAGAAATTTATGCTGACACAGTAACCTTCACTGAGTTACGGGACTCTGCAGATTATATTTACTTATCTGAAAAACTAATTTCACTATCGGGCAAAAAATTACAAGCAAAACGAAACTTTGTAAACCGATTTTTAAAAGAGTATGGAGAGTTAGGTCGACTAGAAACAATTACAAATGAAAACAAACACAAGGCCTGGCAGTTTCAACAAGAATGGAGTAAACAGACTCAAAATGAAGATGAGCAAGAATCTTTAAAAGCCGAAATGGGTGCTATTAAAAGGATTATTGACAATTATGAAGCCCTTGGCGTGATTGGAGCTCTTTTATATGTTGGTGACACCATAATTGGATATACCCTTTCTACAAAGTCTACAGAAGAAGTTGCCATTATTCATATTGAAAAATGCAACACAGATTATATTGGTGCCTATCAAATGATCAATAAAGCATTTGCAGAAATGCATCTTGCAGATGTTACCTACATAAACCGTGAAGAAGATATGGGCATTGAAGGCCTTAGAAAAGCTAAGCTTTCATATAAGCCAGAAATTCTTTGCATGAAATATTTAGTTACTAGGAAAAAATAATTGATAGAATTTGCAACAAAAACTGATACTATTCGCCCCCTTTATAGAGCATGTTTTCCAGGCTATGAAGATTTTGACAACTATTATTTTAAGCACATTTATAGACCTCAAAACACTCTGGTATATAAAAAAGAAAATACTATTGTATCTATGCTACAGATGATTCCATTTGTTTCAAACAAAGGAAAAACTCTCTATTTGTATGGTGTGTGCACTGATGAACACTACAGAAAGCAAGGCTTAAGCACTAAGCTTATACAAAGAACGTTTGAACTTGCTAAAACTCGAGGTTTTCATTCAATTACTCTCATGCCCCAAGGCGATCATTTATTTAATTTTTACCAAAACCTTGGATTTACAGAATCTCTTCGTTGTGCTATCAATACGCAGGCAACAACAAATGCAAATGGTGTTTTAGTCAGCCCTTTACACTACCATGATATAAACACCCTCTTAAGTCTCTATGCCACAATGAAAAAAGGCGATTTTTACATTGAAAGAAATTATAATTTTTATAAATGGCAAATTGATTTTTACGGTACGGGTGCCCGTAAGTATGAAAAAGATGGTGCGATTATTGGGTATAGTTTTGGTATTCATGAAGACGAACATATTGTATTAGAAGAACTTATCTCACATGATGTAAACTCATGTATACATGCCTATGAAAATACTCACATTACTTATAAATGCCCAGGAAGCACTGACAAACTTGGAATGGTAAAAGTTTTAAAACAAGATGCAGTCGTAAACGGTTATATAAACCTAATGTTTAATTAGAGAGCTTTCAGTACAATTGTTTTAGTAAGCCTACCCATGTTAAATATCAATTTAAAATAAAAAAAGCTAAACTCTATAAGTTTAGCTTTTTGTGCCTCCAACACGATTCGAACGTGCGACCTGCGGATTCGAAGTCCGACGCTCTATCCAGCTGAGCTACAGAGGCAGGACATTGCTCCTTTCAAACAATGTATGCTTATAGTAGCGTATTTTTTATTTTTTGTCAATGTGCAAGAAAAAAATTATTCCTTGGTCAACCAGTTTTGTTCAAACTCACTAACTGATATAGGCTTACTATAATAATAACCTTGTGCAACCTCACAACCAATCGTAAGTAAAAACTCTACTTGCCCTTTTGTTTCAACACCCTCGGCCACAGTTGGTATTCCCAATTTTTGCGTCATTTGTGCTACACTTTCAACAATAATTGCCGCCTTCAGTGCTTCTTCAGTTTTAGCAACAAAACTTCTATCTAATTTAATAACATCAACTGGAAAACTATGCAATAGACCAAGGGATGAATAACCTGTCCCAAAATCATCCATTGAAAGAGTAAAGCCCCTATCATGCAAGTCACTTAGTATTACTCTAAGTGCATTTTCATTTTCAAGAAAAATACCCTCGGTAAGCTCAATTTCTATAAGGCTTTTTTCTATTCCGTATCGGTTAGAAACCGCTTCAATTTTCCCAGCAAAATTATCAAGTTCCAGATGCCGCCTAGAAAAGTTAACAGAAATAGGAATAAGGGTGTATCCCTGTTTTTTCCAAGCCGCAAGTGTTTGACATACTTTTTCAAGCATGTACATATCTAAATCTACTATAAAACCATTTACTTCAAATAGTGGAATAAAGTCATTAGGGAAAATCATATTCCCGTCACTCTCATGCCACCTGACCAATGCTTCTGCTCCTACAGCTTGTCCATCCTTTAACCGACATTTGGGTTGCAATACCATCTTAAATTCATTGTTTTCTAAAGCAGCTATTTGCTTGTTTGTTAATTCAGTAGATTTTATAAGACGATTCTTAAACTCATCGTTATAATCACAAATGGCATTTTTAGTATTATTCTTTCCATATGAATGAGCTAATAAAACTTTATTTACTATGCTATTAACGTCTTCATTATTATTTTCTATTGTATAACGGCCATACCGATACGAAATAACGTGATTTTGAATCTCAGGCACCATTGAGCGAAAACGTCCTTCATATATTAAACGAGTATTTTCTAAATCACTAAAAAACTCATAGGTACTAAAAAGTAAAAACTCATCTCTTCCTATTCGCCCCTGAATAAAAATTTTATCCTTTACCGTTCGCCCAGTATTAGCAATAGCCTTCAAAACCTTGTCACCTACACTAAAATCATAAAAATCATTTATTGTTTTAAAATTTACAATATCTAAACTTACAATTGTAAATCTTTTATTTGAATGCTTCTTTAATACAGCTGCAACTTCCATTTTAAATTTCGTAAGATTAGGAATACCTGTTACACTATCATAATAGGCAGCCTTTTTGGTAGCATTTATACTTGATGTTCTTAAATAAATAAAAAACAGTAGAACAATAAAAGCCCCCGACAGTAATTTAATATTAAATATATTTGTTTCCCTAAGAATTACGGTCGTATCACGGTTTAATACTCCCTCAGGAATTGCGACTACAATTGACCAGTTAGTAAATGAAAGAGGTCTGTATTCTAATATACGAACTTGATCGCCATATATAAAAGTAAAATTCCCCGATTCACCTGAGGCAATACTCTCTTTAATTTTTTGTGCACTAAGCCCATCTGTAAATGTAGCCCTATTTAATGTGTCAAAAAGGTTAACAGTAGAAATTGCATTAACATTTCTTGTTCGTGCAATAATTCTTCCTTCACTATTTATCACGTAAGCATACCCTCTTTTTTGAAAAGAAGGTATAAGTAATTCATTTAAGTATGATACTCGAAACTCAGCTGCCACAATACCAACAATTTCTCCAAACTCAAAAATAGGGGTTGCAGCAACGACAACCTCACTATTTGAATAAATTGACTTAGTTGGCTCTGAAATTAATGTTTCTCCTTCAAATACCTTGTCATAAAAATCATTATTTTCTATAATAACTTCTCGACCATCGGACATTATTCCTGTTCGCGTTATATCTAAAATAGTAATATTATCAAAACCATAAAAGCTTTCTATTACATTTAAATAATTCAAAATATCGCTTCTATCATATCCTAATACTACTAAGCTATAGGCAATACTCTTAATTGATGCAATATCTGCTTCAAGTTCAGTGCTTACACTAAATTGTTGTTGTGAAGCAATTTCACTTAATGTAGTCAATGTGGTACTTGAAAGTCTTTCTCTAACGCGGGTATTATAAAGATAGGCACTATATGCTATATATAGTATTGTACATGCAACTGTGAAAGAGAATAGTATGGTAACTATTTTTTTAGTTATAGTAGCTTTTTTCTCCATAAACCTAATAGTACATTTTATTACTTTTAGAGTCAATACACTTTACTCCTCTTTGGCAAATGAAAAAAATCTTAAAATAACCTTAAAAAAAACAAAAAAAACTATTGAAAAAAATATAAAAAATCATTAGAATACCGTATGTTAAATACTTTTAAGAATGCCCCCGGTGAGATT
>CAYJGO010000098.1:0-5634 GCA_964369855.1 uncultured Treponemataceae bacterium
GCTTAATGCTTACAACTGAAGCACTTATAACAGACATTCCTGAAAAGAACCCACCAGCACCTATGGGTGGTGACATGGGCGGAATGGGTGGCATGGGCGGTATGTACTAGACGTCAATGTATAATTTATAATGTACAATGTATAATTGTGGTGGGTAGAGGTGATGAGCTTCTACTTACAGAAAACAGCTTCCAGTTTTGGAGGCTGTTTTTTTATGCTTTACTAGCTTTTGGAGGTCGAATCATTTTAAACAAAAAAAACCCCTTTTTGTTCTCAAAAAGGGGCAAAAGGAGAGGAGGATGCAGAAAAAAGTTATGTTGCTAGTTTTTATGATAAACTATATATGAAGCTCTGCAACTTTCATATATAATAGTAACAACTTAGATTTAAAAAGGTTACAATATTTTTAATTTTTTTTAGTATTTTATCCTACTTGTTTACTATTAAGATTTTTTTTTAAAATCCGATAATTAAATGAGGAACAAGGTATATGAACGAAAAAATTAAAAGTATTAGTAATGATATTTATAAAGTTTTAGTTGCACAAAGCGATGTTCTTGGTGCAATTATAGTTCAACAGCAGATTGTTAGAACTGCTGTGACAAGTAAGAATTGGAATCAATTACAAGACTCTGTTAACATTGTAAATCACCTTACAAAAGAGTTTATTGAGCTTGAAGCTAAACGAAGTTCAGAATGTGCAAAGCTAAATCCAAATAACCCTGATGATATTTTTACTATTGCAACCAAGGTTAACCCAGAATTAAAATCAGGTATATTGGGAATGTTTCATCAAGTTAGACAGAAATTAGTTGTTTCAAAAATTGAAAATGATGCCATCAATGAATACATCAGAATCACACAAGATTTTTTACAAGAAGTTTTTGATAATGTATTACCACAGAGAAGAAATAAGTTGTATTCATCAAAAGGTAAAGTAATAAAAAATAGGCCAAAGTCAGTTATTTTGGATGCTATTGTATAATAAGTGAAATTGACAAAAGTCCATTTCATCGATGGATTTTATAGTATAAAAGTTGAATGCCTTTTAAGGCACTGAATATGTGATAGAAGAACCGAAAAGGAGTAACCCATGTCAAGTTTTTCAGGAATTGAAATTGGAAAAAGAAGTTTAATGGCTCAAAGCCAGTCTATCCAAACTGCTGGACATAATATAACAAATGCCGATACAGAAGGGTATTCAAGACAAAGGGTTAATTTAAAAAGTTTTGATCCTCTTTATAAGCCTGATTTATCTCGAGCTGAACGGCCAGGTCAAGTTGGGCAAGGGATTGATGTTGTAAGTATTGAAAGGGTACGAGATGAGCTTCTTGAGGGAAGAATAGTTGCTCAAACAAATCAAGAGTCTTACTGGACAACACGTGAAAAATATTATGTTATGTTAGAAGATATTCATAATGAGCCTGCTGATATTTCAATTCGTACTAATATGGACAAATTTTGGCAGTCATGGCAAGAATTATCTATTTATCCTGAATCAACTGCTGCAAGACAAGCTGTTGTAAGCAGAGGAGAGTCTTTAACCGATTCTGTGCAACAGCGTTTTATAGCATTGGAAGGTATTGGTAAAATATTAAATGGTGATATAGAAGGTACCGTTTCACAAGTAAATGATTATGCATTTCAAATAGCAGAAATAAACAAAGAAATCGTTCGTTCAAGAGCGATGGGTGATAATCCAAATGACTTACTTGATAGACGAGACTTGATGGTTGAAAAGCTTTCAGGGCTCGTAAATATTACAACAGATAACAGAGATCCCGATGAGTTTATGGTTCACGTAGATGGGCATATTTTAGTTCAAGGTGGACTGTCTAGGGCCTTTGATGTAGTACCTGAGCTAGATAACAACGGCTTTACGCAAGTTGTTTGGGCTGACACAGGAAATGATGCATATTTTTCAGGGGGCACACTTGGAGCACTTATTGAATTAAGAGATGTAGATGTACGTCAAGAAATTCAAAATCTTAATACAATGACTATGGAATTTACTGATATGGTAAATGACATTCATAGAAATGCAGTTGGCTTAAATAATACAACAGGGCTCAACTTTTTTGTTGAAGAACCATTTGTAGAAAATGTATTAGGAAATTATGATACAGATGGCGATGGAGTAGAAGATTCAAGTTATATTTTTAGAATTACTGGTGTTAATGCCCTTGAGCCACAAGAGCAAATTGGACTTGCAGGGGTTATGACTTTTTCGGGGAGAACTGGAGATGTTCAAGTTGCATATAATGCCACTGATACCGTTGAAACAGTTATAAATCGAATAAATGACTCTCAAGCCGAAGTAAAAGCTTCACTTGATAGAAATAATAATCTTGTCTTAAAAGCTACATCATCTGCTTCGATCGATAACCCAGATTTTGTTATTCGACATGTTGAAGATTCAGGGCAATTTTTGGTGGGGTATTCAGGCATTTTAAATGGTAGCGGAGCTGCAAATGCTTTTGATTTTAATACCGCTAATGCAGTGCAAACTCTGGTAGGTGCAGGTGATTTAGGTGGTGCGGTAGTTGCAGCTCAATATTCAGTTACACCTGTGCAAAATCCATCTGCGTATGTGAGCATAAATAATGCGATACGTAATGATGTTATGTCTATAGCTGCTAGTAAACCCTCTAGTGACGGCAACTTTGAAATAGGAGATGGTTCTGCTGCATTAGAAATTGCCTCTCTCAGAAGTTCAAGGGTTATGATTGGGGCATCGAAAACTTTTGATGATTATTTTGCGGAAAGTGTTACAAATGTTGGATTAAAAGGTGAGCAAGCAGAAATTAACATGTTTAGTCAAAATGCAATAATGACTGATTTAAGAAATTTACGTGACTCTATTTCTGGTGTCAACATTGATGAAGAATTAGCCGACATACTTAAATTTCAACATGGATATAATGCTGCAGCTCAATTCGTTACTGTTATAGATGAAATATTAGATACAGTTATTAATAGATTGGGTGTTTAATGCGTAAAATTGGTTTTATACCAATTTTTACTTTTCTTTTAGCGTCGCTAAAGGGCAGCTATTACTTAGGTTTGTGCTATTAAAGGCACGAATCTTTACATTATGAGGAATAAGATTATGAGAAGAATTAGTTCTAACTTAACAAATAATGATGTTCAGTATAACTTACGTATGCAAGAATATAAATCTAATACACTTTCAAACCAAATGAGTTCACAACAACGTATTCAAAACTTGCGCGATGACCCTCTTGGAGCAGGCCGGCTAGTTCGCTATCAATCATACGAAACTCGTGTTGGACAGTATGAAAAAAATGCACAAACTCTTGTAGATCAATTTTCTGTGGCAGAAGGATATGTTGATCATTCATTACAAGTAATGCATCGAATTAGAGAATTAGCTGTAACAGGTGCTAATGGTGTTTATAGCAAGGATGACATGAAAAATATTGCCGCCGAAGTTAATGAGCTATTAAATGAACTAGTTGCATCTGCAAACGCTGTGAGTCCCGATGGATTATCTCTCTTTGCAGGTACTCGGAGTCAAAGCACTGCCTTTTCAGCTCAACTAGGCCCAGTTGCAGGGTCTTCAGAGCCACTGATTACAGGGGTTCGTTATAATGGCTCAATTCAAAATAATAATATTGAAGTTGCAGAAGGTGACTATATGTCTGTTAATAGAGCAGGAAATAGTATTTTTTGGGCAGAACAACAAAGTCTTATTGGATTGCAAGATGCAACACAATATCAAGTGGCAGAACAAAGTGTTATTAATGTAGATGGAACAGATATTACCTTGAATGCTGGAGATAATGTATATTCAATTATTTCGAAAATAAACAATGCAGGTATTGCAGTAAAAGCAAGCTTAGATCCTGTTACTAACGGATTGAATTTGCAAACTACAGATGCAAGACAATTATGGTTAGAAGATAAGAGCGGTACTACATTGAGTGATATTGGAATCATAGACGATCCGAGTCAGCGCCCTCCATATAATATTAGCAGAGGAGCCGATATAGCAGGAGGTTCTTTGTTTGATTCAGTTATAGCATTTAGGGATGCATTACTAACAGGCGATCAAAGAAGTATTGGTGGGCGTGTCCTTGGTGGCTTAGATAGTTCAATTCAAAACTTAACACAACAGTTATCTGAAATTGGGGCTCAGTATGAACGTGCAGAAGCAAAGATTCAGTTGGCTCAAACTACGCAACTAAATACAACAGGTATGATTTCAAAAGAAGGCGATTTAAATATTGCTGAGGCTATTACTGATATGAAAATGCTTGATTACACTAAACAGGCTTCTTTAAGTACTGCAGCAAAATTATATTCAAATACATTGCTAAATTATCTTAGATAAGATATAATGAGGTTATAAGTTATGGAAAAAAATGTGAAAGACCGAATAATGAAAATTAAATTTCCTCAAGGATTATATGGGTTTGAAGAGTATAAAGATTTTATTTTACTACCATCAGAGTATGAGCCGTTACTGCGATTAGAATCTGAAAAGGATAAAAACTTGGCTTTTTTCCTGGTTGATCCATTTTTGTTTTTTCCGATGTATGAGATAGATGTTGATGATGCTACTGTCGCTGAGTTAGGAATCGAGAACCCTAATGATGTAATGGTGTTAACATTAATAACGATTTCAAAATCTCTACCCGTACACGTTACAGCAAACTTACAAGGTCCAGTTGTGATAAATCAAAAAAGTAGTCAAGCAAAACAAATTGTGCTTGTTGACACACACTGGAAAACAAAACATGACTTATTTGAAAAAAAAGCAAGTGAGCCGGTTGCAGCATGCTAATATTATCAAGAAAAATTAATGAAAAAATTAAAATAGGCGAAGACATTACACTCACAATTCTCGAAGTTAGAGGGGATCAGGTAAAAGTTGGCGTTGAAGCGCCTAAAGATGTAAAAGTTTTTCGCCAAGAAGTGTATGAATCAATTCAAAAAGAGAATATGGCAGCAGCCAAAACTCCAGAAGATTTAAGTGAACTTTCAAATTTATTTTCTCAAACAAAAAATAACTAGAACAGTTTTTACTCAGAATATAACTAAATCCTTTACAAAAAAAACTAAAATCTCACTTTATGATGTATAATAGATATAAGGAGATAATCAATTATGAAAAAAATCGTGATTATTGTGATGGTATTATTATGTACATCAATGGTTTTTGGTCAACAAGTTGTCAAAAATGAGTCTACAATGTCTTTCAAACAGACACTGGATAAGTTAGAAAGCACCATAGAAGCAAAAGGGCTCACAATTTTTGAAACTATTGATCATAAAGAAGCCGCTGAAGATGTAAATCTTACTATGAATGAGGCTACTGTTATTATTTTTGGAAACCCTGCGGTGGGAACACTTTTAATGAATGATAATATGGCAATGAGCTATGAATTACCACTTAGTATTGTAGTATACGAAGATGAAAGTGGAAATGTGATCATACTTACTAAATTATTATCTAAAAATATGGTATCAAAAGAGCTACGAGGTAGAATAGATGCTATTAATAATTTATTAAAAACCTTAGTACAAATGGAAGGGTAGTTAAAAAGCTTTCGAGGTAAGTACTAAACCCCGCTAATTGTAATCAATTAACGGGGTTTTATTATTTTTCGT
>CAYJGO010000099.1:0-5512 GCA_964369855.1 uncultured Treponemataceae bacterium
TATACGAACTAACATTTCCTACCGCATCAAAGGTATAGCTTATATCTTGGTGTACTAAGCCGTATGAGTTTGTGTTTATTCACTTAAGAAATCTAGATTGAGATCGCTAAAGTCATCATTAATTCTTTGATTAGAAAAATTTTGTCTCCATCCATTATTACTACTCATATAATAGCCTGTCATTTCACAAAGCCCTTCTTGGCATAAATCAACTTCGACATTAGAGTCCGAAATATATTTCAATTTAATACGACCATTATCTATAGCATCTAATACTCCAGCTAAAGCATTATCCACTATATCGGGTATTAATTCTTGCCCTATATCATTAATATCTCCAGTTTGCAAAGATTTTTTCCAGCGCTTCGAACAAGGTGATGTATTATTTCTCAATTGGCTTAGGCACTCAGATATTGTTTCATCTCTAATAAATCTAATATACTTCTCTGCAAATTCAATTATTTCATTTTTCATAATTCATTCTCCCCAAGGAATTCGTGTAGGATTAATAATCCCAGTCTCTTTTAAAGCTTTAATAGATGTATCAACCCAAACCTTTGCTGTAGTAGGATCAACCCCAGACTTTATTAAAGCTTGTGTTTCAATCTTAGCCATTGAATCCCACGATAAGACTTGACCTGTTTTTGCAAAAGCACTATACAGAGTATGTTGTACTCCTGTAATAGCTTTATGCGAAATACCCATTTTATTTAGTACTGAATTAGGGATTGCTAAAGCTGACTTTGCATTATATAAAACATTTCCATTAAAAGCAGATTGAGCAGCTGGGTGATGTCCCCCGCCTTCAGCATATGGTTTTAACTGTTGTGCAGCCTTTACTACGCCAGCAGCTGCATATCCAGTCGAAACCTTTCCACTTATACCTGTAACCGCAGAGAAACTTGCTGTCGCCGAACCTGCAGTCAATGCACTTCCTAGGTGATCTGCTTTGTTAATTAATAATGTATAATTAACAATGGATCCTTTTTCAACTGTAAAGCTCTGTTTTTTCTTCCAACAGTACATATGTCAGCTAAAATTTTCAACTACCTCCTTATTTACCTATGTATCGATTAACACAAAATAATTATACATTATTCATTATTAATTGTTAATTACCAAATGCCCAGCCGTAATCACTCGAGTACACATTTTCTGCTTCATCTTCTATCTCAAAAAGTCTCTCTGTCTCTCCTCCTTCTCGTATCTCTCCCTCTCGCTCTAACACAACATTTCCATTTGCATCATACTCGTAGTACATATTCCCTATTTGTTTTACCCTATGCGCATACTCTTCATCATAGATATATTGTAGTTCATAATTTAAGTCATCTCCTACCGTTTGTGCAGGTTGTACACTCGACATGCTCTTTTTATTTAGCATATTTCCCATAAGGTCAAAGTCATAGCTTTGATTATACTCTGATGTATAATGGTTTATCCCGTAGCTTGTATCGCTCGAGGTTCCATTTGCCCTTATTAACTGGTATAAGTCATCATAGTCATAGTTTTGACTTGTCGTATAATTAAGCGACACATTGGTGTATTTTAGCACATTCCCAACACTATCAAAGCTATAGTCTATATTTTGATACACATCACTTCTTTCATTCGTTGTTATAATTTTGTCTAGCCATCTTCTTTCTTCATCATACGTATACTCTGTTTTTACACCGTTTCCGTAGTGTATAAAAACCCTTTGCGAATACTCATCATAGCCTATGTCTTCTACATACCTTGTTGTTGTGCCATCGTATACGCCTATAACACTTTCTACCTGCCCTCCATAGTCATAACCGTATGTTACAACCTCTCCGTCAGGGTAGGTTATTTTGTTCATTCTTCCAAGGTAATCACTTACATACTCCATTTCTGAAAGTGTTTCTTCACCTGCGTCTATGTGCTTTATACTTCGCCTTTCAATAACCACTTCTCCAAGCTCTCCATACACATACTCTATACTTCCGGTTACTCTATATCAACAAAATATAACCATATTTTATACTCATCTCCATCTTTTTTTAATGAAAAGGACTCATAAGTGTCCCCATTCTCATATATCACATGATACCGTACCTTAAATAACTCTGGTGGGGAATCATAACGATGTTCATAAAAAGATATATTAAGTAACTCAATATCCTCTACTTTTCCATAGTCGCGATAAAAACTTCTAACAAATTCATAAAACTTCAAATCAGCATGCGTATTAAGAATACCTATTGATTCAAAATTTGGATTACTTCCACTAATCTGTACGTTCGTGTTACCATTTAAATACCATTTATTTATATCCGCAACATTTATTTTAGTTCCAATATAGTTAGACAAAAAACAATAAAATGACTTTATAAATTCTTCTACTTCAATTATCTCATGCTCTGTAACATCTCTTTGTCCATCAATATTAAAGCAACCTATAGAGGAAAGTATAAAAACTGCTATAAGGATATTTATAATGAGGTTTCTGTTACTCCGTAACTGTTTCACCATCTATGCCCCCTATAGTAACAATTTCACCACTTCTTTCTGTAATTTTGTAGTAATGACCTGTCCATGCAATTGCAGCTGATATATTGGCAATAAAATTATCCCACCCATTTTCAATCGTATAATTCGATTTAAAATCTTCCATCCATAATTGTTTGTATTCATTATAAACTGCACTTGTATAATCATTACAATCATTTAAAAAAATTCTATATTCTTCCGAATTAAATTGGCCTGTTGCTTCAACATTTTCTATAGCTTGGTTTACTATGTCATCATTCATATTTGAATAGTATATAACATATTCTGCATTCACAGTATACTCGCTAACCATTATGCCATCGCCACTATAATGACTTACCCCACCATCTGTCTCAAGAGAATTTAATCTACCCATGTCAACCAAACTGTGAAAAAGAGATTTGTCTCCTGTAATTTTTCCAGCATAATGCGCTACTGTATAGGCTCCTCCTACATCATTAATTACTCTTGCAAGTATCGACGCTCGCCCATCGGGATCCACATACTTTACGGGGTTGTTCCCTACGTAGTATTCAATATCCCTATTGAATACTACTACCGAATTTTTAAGCGTTGCTTAAAAACATCGCAATACTTTTCAGTTAGGCGACATCCGTGTCGCGGCTTTTTAGGCCACCGAAAATCCTTCCCTAATACTTTATTTTAGCACAGCAAAAACTGATAGTCTAGTTATGTTCTCTAAATATAAAAAACTTAACACAATGTACTTTAGTGTTATTTACTCATTTTTGAGAACTATTATTACTGGAACAGAAACAGATGCTATAACAATGTCATTATATTTTGTTCCTTCATACCAGTCAATTATTTCTAATTCTACAACCGTGTTTGGATTGGGAGTAAGCACCTCGGGTAATGGTACTAATTGATAATCTGGAGTATCTTCTAAAACTCTTTCAATTGTTTTACCGTTTACTGTTATACGTATCGTTTTTGCTCTACAATTTTCTTCATATAAATGTGGTTTACTTGGCATTACAAAACCATTCGAAATTACAAGGGTATCAATATCAAGGGCTCTATGCCTCGTTTTTTTGGGAATATCCCAAGTAAAGAATATTTTTTTATGCTGTTCATTCTTATTAATTGCCCAAGGATTTCTCCAAAAATTCCAGCGCGTTGGTAAAAACGAAACCTTAGCATTATTGATTGTTTCTTCAACATGAGAACTAGCATGTCTGACTGTAACTGCTTCAAGCCAATTAGCACCAACAATTCTTTTTATATCAGTATAGTACCACGTTCCATTGAAGGCTTGAACATAATGTCCCCCCTCTTCAACCATATTTGATACTAAATTTAAGAAATGCACATCATTGATTTCACAAGTAAAAACCATCCTCTTTCTAACTTCACTTTCCAAGTAAGTAAAATACCCTTCTTTATACAATTCAGAGCTGTCTACGGTACTTTCAGATGTTAAACCATAAAAAGAAGTAAAGATAATATTATTTTCACTTATGGAAAGAGTACCAGGTTCTTCATGATGTTCATAGTTTTTATTTAATAAAATCCCATAACGTTCTTCTGCATTTATAAAAATGCTGCTAGTTAACACTAACATCACTAATGATAAAATTCTTACGTTAATATTTTTTTTCAACAATTACTCCTCTAATATTTGTATTACTATTACTTGCTCCCCATGATTCAAGGGTATTAAACAGATACGAAGGTCTAATTTCAAGTTCATGTTCTTTTCTAACCTCATTTTCACTTCGTGTTCGATTATTTTTCAATGATATAACACAAGAAAAATAATAGTAGCGCTACAAAAGCTAAATAAAGTGCCACTCTAGCGCGAAAAAATAGTTTCTTTTTCATTATATGTTTATCAATAAAAATTGACCAATCTACTTTAAAAAAAGGACATTTGTCGTTAGCTAGTGAATAGAATAATACTACTAAAAAAATAAATGATATGAAAAGCATAAAAAAAACAAATTTAATCATGTGAATACCAATTGTATTGTTTTTATTATAAAAATAATTAATCCAGATAAAATGGATTTTTTTGCATATTTTCGAGTCTTTAGTTTGTATGTTTCTTTATCTTTTATATTTTTTTCACGCATCAAAAAATACTCATTAGTTACGATAAATGATATAATTCCTGCAAGAAAGAGCAGTAATGATAAAGAATAATGTATTACATATATCACCTTTGTTCTCCTTTTTACTTATCAAAGGACGTATCAGCTTCTCCAAGAGAAGCAGCTTCTGTCATAATATCTGTTGAAGTTGGAATTGATTCTCCTTTTAATGCAGAACCTATTTCTGCAACACCCCAGCAAACAAAAAAAACACCGCCAACAATCAATATTGCCCCACCAGTTGCGAGTGCAGTAGATGTTGAAGCAATAAACGCAACACCAGACTTTACACCAGCCACACCACTTCCAATACTTATTAGCCCATTAAATAAACCTGTTTTGTCTACTCCAGTAGTTTCTGGTAAAAAACCTTCCTTTACACTTCCAGATATAGCTTCACTCGGTGAAAAGAAATTTAATTCAACACCTTCCTCATTTCTGCCAGAATTTTCAACTCTTTCTATGCCAACAACATCTCCAGGTTGCAGAGTAATTGGGTCTCCTTCAAATCCTGACTTATCTTCCCATTCAGGGCCATATAAATCCCAAAGAGTATCTCCAGACTCTGCTGTGTGTGTACCATCTCCATTATCTATCCACATTCCCGTAGGATCTACATACTTGACGGGGTTGTTCCCTACGTAAAAAATGACGTCCTGTCATTTTTTACTACCGAGTTTTTAAGCGTTGCTTAAAAACATCGCAATACTTTTCAGTTAGGCGACGTCCGTGTCGCGACTTTTCAGGCCATCACAAGAAATCCTTCCCTAATGCTTTATTTTAGCACAGAAACACACTTTTAAACAAGTAAAGAAATCCTACACAGTGTAATCTTTTTAGTATTCTGTACTATCCTTAAAATTACAAAAACTAGGTAGATTAAAATA
>CAYJGO010000100.1:0-5465 GCA_964369855.1 uncultured Treponemataceae bacterium
AGATTTCAGATTCTTGTATGTTTACACTCATAGCAGCTTCTATCTCATCTAAGCGGGAAAAAATAGTGTCATATATTTCTTGGTTCCCTTCATCATAAAGGGTGATTGTACATACCGTCCCTAGGGCGATGCGTGTTTCGCTAGGAATATTTTCCATCTCTGGCTGCCCACACGAGATTAGGGAAAAGATGCAAAACTTTGCAAATAATAAATAAAGAATATTTTTTTTCATAGCTTGATTATATATAATTTTTGAGGTTTTGAGTAGTCTTTTGTGATTTTAATACTATACAAAAAAACGTATTTAGGATACATTATTTCTGGAGATGCGAATGCAAAGTGATGTCATTTATATTAAATGGGAAAAAAAATTTGAAATAGGAATTCCTGTAATTGATGGACAACATAAAATACTCGTTGAAATGTGCAATGACTTATATTTAGCATTAGTTATACATAGGACAAATGGTTCAGAAATAATTGACGATTCTTTAAGAGATGCTTTGCATAGAGCTGTGGATTACGTGAAAGAGCATTTTTCATCTGAAGAAAAGCTTATGATAAAAGCTGGGTATAAAAATTACGAAGAGCATAGAAAACAGCATGATATTTTTATTGCAAAGATTTTAAAAACGGCTAAAGACTTTGAAAAATCTCCCTTGTCTTTAGCAATGCAGTTAGTGAAATTTATTTATGATTGGATTTTAGAACATATTGCTTTTGAAGATCGACAATATGTTGACTCAGTGTTAGCATACGCAAAAAAACTAAAAGGCGTTGCATAACGTAATGTATTATATTACTATTTTTACAACTACACCAGCAGTGCCTGTTTGCAAACTTCCTAGACGAGCAATGTGTGATTTAAACTGTGTTTTTTTTGGAAAGGCTTTTTTTAAAAGGCGTGCTCCAGATTTTCGAATATATCCAGAGACTGAGTTTTCTAAATAAACGGCTAAAGCATTTTCATCAAAGGGGTTATCAGTCTCTGCTTTTATAAAACTCTGTGCAGTTAAAAAGAGGTCTTTTGAGATTTTATTTTCTTGAAGTTTGTAAAGAGTTTTTTCAGCCCACCGATAATAGTTTCCTCCAACAACACCTAGTGTTATGGCTGTTCCTGGGTGGCTTGTAAAATAACGAGTAATACATTCTTCTATAGTTTCATTGGCTGTATTGTTTCCATTGAGTCGTCTTCGAGCAGCTGTAAAGAATGCTTCTGAAACACCCCAGCAATGTAATGGTTTTGTGCATTTTCCATTAAAAATTATTTCTGCATCAGCTAAAGATTGTGTATCAAATCGGCCCCAAACCCAACTAAAAAGCCCTTCCACTGCGATTGGTTCTAGCAGTTTTAAAGTTAATGAAGGGAAAAGCATAAAAATATTTGAGTTTTTGTTAAATATTTCTGCGGCCAAAAGGCTGTCATTATTTTCTATTGCAAGCAAAAGGGGGGCAATGTTAGAAAACCACTTTATTACTTCTTTGTCAGGGCTAGAGGTAAAGTTACGAACTTCAACAAAAGATTTTGCAAAAAATTGAGGAGGTAAATAAGCATACTCCTTGCATGGGTAGGTAAAATTTGATTCTATTGTAAATTGTATTTTGCTTTTTATCTGCGATGCTTTAAGAAGACAGAGAGAGGTTTGTTTCTGTTGGATTACAGTTTTTCCTGCAAAATGTATTGAATGATCATCTTTCATAACAAAGTCCCACGTGTATTGTAAGTTGCCCATTGTGAGTACTTGAACTGAGAAAAGGCCTATGTTTTGTGCTATTTGCTTAGAAGTATTTGTGTTCATATGATATAATACCAGAGTTAAGGGGACGTATGATGTCCTCATGAAAAATGCTTGACGCTTTTTTTGTAGGAGTGTACTATTATTGATATGAATGTATTCTTTTTTTCTATTAATGTTGTTTTACCCATTATTCTCTTATCTCTATTAGGCTTTGTCTTGAGATCTGTTAAATTTTTAACACCAGAGTTTTTACGTGTTGGAAATGCCTTTGTGTTTAATATTTGCCTTCCATCATTGTTATTTATTAATATTTATAATATTGACTCCTTAGATAATATTCCTTGGGATATTGTTCTTTTTGCTGGGGTTATTACCCT
This sequence comes from uncultured Treponemataceae bacterium, assembly GCA_964369855.1. GTDB lineage: Bacteria > Spirochaetota > Spirochaetia > Treponematales > Treponemataceae > CAYJFX01. The sequence continues at coordinate 2,117 of CAYJGO010000100.1, forward strand.
TGCCCTTTTTATAATAGGTTTTATGTATGTTGTAGTGTTTACCAAAAATCCAATGCAAAAAGGTGTTGTTTTGCAAGGGTTTTTCCGGTCAAATTATGTGGTTATTGGCTTGCCGCTAGCATTTAGTATTGCAGGTGAACAGGCTCAGATATTAGCCTCTATACTGGCAGCTTTTATGGTCCCTTTTTATAATATTTTAGCGGTTATTTCTCTAACTGTCTTTTTGTCTAAAAAAAGGGAGTCGCAATCTCCTATTATAGTTTTTTTTGATGTTGTAAAAAAAGTCATAAAAAATCCTCTTATAATAGGAGCTCTTGTTGGTTTAACGTGTTTGGTTCTTCGTCCCGTAGTCGGTTCTTGGAGAATAAAAACCTCAGAGGCACAGTTTCTTTTTTATTCAATAGAAAATCTTTCAAAAATTGCAACGCCTTTGGCTTTGGTAGTTTTGGGTGGTGAGTTTTCCTTTTCTGCCGTGAAGCAATTATGGCCTAAAATAATGCAAGTTGTTATTATAAAGCTTGCGGTGGTGCCAATTATTGGTTTTCTCTTTTTTGCTTGGAGGTTTCCTGATATGGGAGCTATAGAATATGCAGCCCTCTTGGGGCTTTTCGCTGCCCCGAATGCAGTAAGCAGTGCAATAATGGCTCAAAGCATGGGCAACGATGGAGAACTTGCACGGCAAATTGTTGTGTGGACATCTGTTTTTTCGGCCTTCACATTGTTTGCCTGCACAGTATTCTTTAGAGCTTTTGGGATATTTTAAAATCCACGGTTTTTAAGATTTTTCACAATAACTGCATTGTACAGGCGCATTCCAATTCTAATAAAAAAGACTGATATGGGTATGCTCATAATAATACAAATAATTGTAATAAACCAAAAATATCCAAGAAAACTATTGCTGCCGCCTTGTTTTAATGAAAGAGTAAAACCTAAGAAAAAAGGAAAAAGAACGCCAAAACTTATACAAAGGGCAGAAAGTAATGACGCCTTAAATCGAATGGACCTCCACTCTGAGGTATGTACAAAATCTTTAAAAAAAAGAAACTGTGCAGTTGGGGTTAAGTGTTTTTTGTTGTTGCTTGTCATATTATCCTCGCTTAAAATTATTAATAAACTCACTATACTGCAGTTAATGAGACATATAATGTCCCGACAAAATTAAATTTTATTTTTTACTCTTGACAGAGGATAACATTTAGGAATACACTGTGTTATATGCAAGGTATTATCATAAGCGGGACCAATAATGTCTTTGAAGTGGAATGCGAGGATTCTATTACCCGTCAATGTTCTCTAAAAGGGAAAAAGTTAAAAGAAGCAGGAAACTTTTACAATCCTCTTTGTCCTGGAGATTATGTTGAAATAGAAAAAGATTCACACTCAGAAAAGGAAGGACAAATCCTTTCATTGGTAGAACGAAAGAACTATTTTGTTCGCTACAATGTAAAAGGAAGGCTGCCGCAGCTTTTGGTTGCAAATGTAGACCTCCTACTCTGTGTTACCACTCCCGATGAGCCGCCTTTTCGCCCACGCTTTATTGACAGGGCTCTGGCACAAGCAGAGCAAGCAGGAATTGAACCGGTAATAATTTGCAATAAATGTGACCTATCTGAAATACATAGCAAAGAAATAAAAAAGCGTTTAGAAAACTGGGAATCGCTCGGGTATACGGTATTAGGTGTTTCGGCTAAAACGCATGAGGGGTTTGAGCAGTTAGCCGAGCTTATGGAAGGAAAGCTTTGTGCCTTTGTTGGGCAGTCGGGGGTGGGAAAATCGAGTATCATAAATTCTTTAGATTCTTCCTTTGTTTTGCGTGTAGGTGGATTATCTGAAAAATATGGACGTGGAACCCATACAACAACAAAAGGAGTGCTCCTCCATTTAGAAATAAATGAAGCGTTAACTGGCGGAAGACATGGGGTAAAAACCACCGTCATTGATACGCCAGGTGTAAGACGTTTTGTTTTAAATGATATTCAAGCAGATGACCTTGCGCTTTACTTTAGAGAAATGAAAGATTATGTAGGGCAATGTGCCTTTGGCATGTCTTGTTCACATACCCATGAAAAAGGATGTAAAATTCTTGAGGGGTTAGAAAACGGCTCTATAAGCGTAGAACGGCATGAAAGCTGGGAGCGAATTTGTAATGAAATTCGAACAGGTAGCTGGGTGGACTAGATAATTAATAATGCATAATTATTAATACTATCGTGAATAATAAGGAAAAACCACAGATTTCACAAATTAGTGGGATTTTATAATTACATAATAAAAAACTGTTTGATAATCAAAGAAAATTATGGAAAAAAAGACTTTAGAGCAATTAGATTATTTTAGAATACGAGACTCAATAGCAGGCTTCTGCATGACAGAAGAGGGAAAGCAATCTCTCTTGGAGAGGCTTCCCTTTACTAATAAAGAGGATATGAAAAGAGCAAAGGATGAATCTCATGAATGGGGCCAATATATTTCTTCTGGTGCTGCTCGCATCTTAAATAGATGGAATCCCGTACAAGCCTATTTTTCAACCTTAGGAGTTGAAGGGGCGGTTCTTGAGCTTGAAGAAGTGTATGCACTGGGGCAGTTTTGTCGCTCATGCATGACTATAAAACATGCTTTGAGCTCACGTGAAGGCGGGGGGTCTTCTTTTGATTCAATAGATCTTCCAAATTTGACAAACCTTGCCGATTCTGTAGAAGATTTAAGCGGCGCTGAAAGTGAGATTTTTAAAATAATTGACAACTCAGGAACTATGAGAGATCTTCCATCTATAAGAGAAATACGGGCGAGTATTGTATCAATCCGTTCAAGCATCGAAAAGCTGATAAAAACGTATACATCAGATTCAAAATTACAAGATGCATTACAATCAAACGTACCAGCACTTAGGGGTAATAGGCAAGTGCTTGCCGTGAAGGCAAATTTTAAAGGACGACTTAAGGGTATAGTACATGAAGTTTCTCAAACCGGTCAGACTCTTTATATTGAGCCTGATGATGTAGTGCAAAAAAATAATGACCTCATACAAGAAGAGTTTCGCCTTTCACAAGAAATTAGGCGCCTCTTAAAAGAACTTACCGCAACCCTTAGTCCATACAAAGAAGCTTTTGAAAGCTCAATAGAAAGCATGCTCCGTTTTGATTGTGCATATGCATCTGCTCGCTGGGGTTTAGACAACAAGGCAGTATTTTGCCAAGAATGTACCGAAAAAAATAACTTAGCTCTTATTCAAGCTCGTCACCCATTGCTTGGTGAAAAAGCTGTTCCCATTGATGTTGAGTTTAGGGGTGACTATCGTATTCTTATATTAACAGGCCCTAATACGGGTGGAAAAACAGTAACCCTA
>CAYJGO010000101.1:0-5377 GCA_964369855.1 uncultured Treponemataceae bacterium
CTTTTTCGTAAACTTCACGAAGTACATCGTCTCCAGCTGAATGCCCCATATTATCATTTATACCTTTAAAATTATCAAGGTCAAACATTAATAAAGCTCCCTTTTTACCCTTCTCTAAGTATTTATCTACTTTTTCTGTAAAGGCAATTCGATTATATGCTTTTGTTAGAGGATCAGTTTCGGCTTTTAAGCGCAACTCTATTTCTTCTTCTTTTTCATTATGAATTTCATCTACCGTTATAAAAGAAATAACCTCTGAGCTATCAATAAGCATCGATGTTGAAATACGCATTTTAAACCATAAATATGAATCACTTTCAGCAATGACACCTTTTTCATGGCTTTTTGTTTTGATTTTTTTTGCACGATACTCATATTCTTTTTCAGAAATTCCGTTTTCATAATCAGAAATCAGGTGTAGAGAACTAATTTTGCATAACGTCTTTCTATCATCAGGATGAACATATAAATTAATATGCTTTGAAAAAAACTCATCAACCGAAGGTAGATGTGAAACTAACATTTCCGCTGAATTTACTAAAAGCCGAACTATAGAATCTTTTGTACAGTTTATTTCCATAATTACTGCTGCGTAACTAAAAACTGCAGCAGCTAGTGAACGGTCTTTATCAATTTTAATTTCAAGCTCTTTTGTTTTTTCTTCATATATTCTTAAATTAAATATCCGTATAAGCATGAAAATCATTATATAGAAAAAACTTAATACCAATAATGAAATAACTATTTCTTGAATTGCAACGTTAATTGAAAAAAAGTCAATTAAAAAAAAGTAAGAATTGTATGACATATAAACAACTAAGAGAAATGTTAATAGTAATAAGCCCCTATAAAACGTTGTGTTGTCCATAATTATTTTTACCGTCTTTAATGGTATCAGTTTTATGAATAATGATAATGTAAGAAGCTGCGAGGCAAAACTAAAAAGATTGACCAAGGAATAATATTCTGGTCTAGTAAGAACTTCCAACATCGAAATAGAATAAGTAACAGAAAAAATAGAAACTATAATTGCACGAAGTACAAATAAATGAAGCAGGGATCCTAAGGCAACACCAAGTTTACTAGAAAATTTCCCCTCAAAAAGCACTGTAAATTCTACTACTAAAACTACAATACATAAAAAATAAGGTAACGCGGGGGCAAAATATTCGATACTAAAAAATATTGGTGCAAGGAGAGCATTAAAAAAGCAAATCAGTAAAATTATAAACATACGAAATTTTGGGCGTGTGCTTAACATATTACAAAGTCTAAAATTTAAGAAGGAGTGTAAAAAAAGTACAAAAATAGATATGACTGAAAAAAAAGGAAATGTGGACTTTACTCCAGTGTACTCAAACAACATGATTAATTATATAATGAATATAATAATATTTCAAGCATTCATATCGAAAAATATATTATTTTATTATTCAGATTCATTTAGAGGCCAGAATTAACTACCTCGTTTTCTGCTGCAAAAACAACTTAAATTCTTGCAGCAAATACATATAATCATATTTTTCATAATAGAAATGCTGTGATTTTTCTAAGACATGTATGCTTGTAAAAGTGTTTGACTTGAAATATTTCGCAGATGATGGTAAAACCAATTCATCATTTTTTGAAATAAACACTTGACAGGGAGTTTTCAAAGCACTTGCATATTTTCTCATCTGTATTGATTCAAAAAACAATCGAATAAAATTAGGTATCCACCAAATATACTTTAACAAGTTTTTTTCATTTTCGATACTATATGCCTTTTTAGCTGCAAGGGTGCTAACATCACTTGTTTCGATTTCAAAGACTATCTTTAGTGAGGTAATTATTATTGGTAACTTTAGGGTAATACGAAGCGGTGGTGCTAAGAAAAAAAGTCCCTTTATCTTATTTGGCAAAAGGTAGCTCAAATATAGTGAAAACAAACATCCCATTGAATGTGTAACTAAATAAATAGTATCAAATCTAACGGTGAGGTCTCTCACTTCATCGATAACTTGCTTTTTCCAGTCTCTTAAAGTTGTTTTTGAAAAGTCTTTTACACTACCGCCATGGCCTTTTAATAATATGTTGATAAAAGACCAATCTGCATGAACTAGCTTTTCAAAGTCTACAAAATGCTCAGGCGTGCCTAATATTCCGTGCACAAAAACTACAACAGTATCACTTCCAGTTACAAGCTTTCGACGCCCAAAATGTTTTTTTTCTCTCATCTTATACCTATTATATTTTCTTACATAACAAATGATTAAAATATGCTATGTTAATATATTTCATATCATTTGCCATATGCACTCTCTTATCATAAAAACATCAGTTAAAATGTATACATATATAATACCAGTAATATTATGCCAATTTTTTCCAGAATCTGCAAGTACTACATTGTGCTTTTACTTGGTCTGTGAGATTATATGTTAACAATATCCTCGCCTAATGCTTGATTAGTTTTACTTTATGATTTAAAATTAGCTATCTTTTGGAGGTACATATGAAACTTGGAGCTTTTTCAATTAGTTTAGCTGTAAAAGATTTATCTGCATCAAAAAAATTTTATGAGTCATTAGGATTTTCACAATTAGGTGGAGATATGTCCCAACATTATCTTATTATGAAAAATGAAAATGCCATTATTGGTTTGTTTCAAGGTATGTTTGAAGGAAATATCTTAACATTTAACCCAGGATGGAACGAAGATGCCACAGAAGTTAATCCGTTTACTGATATCCGTAAAATTGAACATGAATTAAAAAATAAAGAAATTACTTTTATTACTGAAACAAATAAAGATACAAAAGAAGGTCCTGCAAGCTTTATGATTAGTGCCCCTGATGGGAACATGCTATTAATGGATCAACATAGATAATTTGTGGTTAAATGTAATTTATAGTATATGAAAAGCACAGACTACTTTGACAACATTGATGAAAAAATATTTGACGATCTCTTGCCATTAATATTGTATATAGAAAAGACCTACCCAAAGGCTTCTTATTCAAAATTTTACACAGAAAAATCACGCATGCCAACATGGCGTCTTCACAAATCCTATGTTGCAATTGCATGCAGAAAAAAACATATTTCTGTATACTTAGGTACTGAAAAAGCCGTACAAACAGTTTTAGAATCTGAGCCCACTTGTAAAGTACTAAAAGGATGTGTGAACCTTAGTTATCATAAAGAAATACCGTATCAAGCTTTATACCATGGTATAGATGCATCATTTGAAAATAAGAAGAGGCATAATGAAAGAGACAATTCACTTTGATTCGATTATTCAGGAAGGAAGTGGTGGCGGTGCGTATATTATGTTCCCTTATGATATAAAAACAATGTTTGGAAAAGGTCGCCTTAAGGTTTATGCCACCTTTGATGGAATTGAATACACGGGAAGTGTTGTAAATATGGGTGTCAAAAATGCAGATGGCTCTGTGTGTTATATTTTAGGTGTCCTAAAAGATATTAGAAAAAAACTCTCAAAAAATATTGGAGATACTGTTCATGTAACAGTTGACATACTAGAAAAATAAATAAAATAATCCCTAAAGAAAAGCTTTAGGGATTATACAACCAATAAGAGATGTAGCTGCTTAAAAATAATTATACCAAAGCTTTTACTACACTTGCAAGTGTTGCAAGATTTTCTTCATTTGGGTAGTCTTGCGAATACTCAAGTTCAGGTTTCATCTTTTCATATTTTGCCATATCCATTTTTTTTATGCCTTCTTGTTTTGCTACTGATACAGCTCCTTGGCATATATACTCACCAATGATTTCATTTGATGAATTAATGTTTTCTTTGATAGATTTTAGTATGGAATTAAAAAAATCTTCGCTGTGACCATATCCCGCTGTAGCAAAAACGAATACTTTTTTGCCGTGTAACTTTTCTAAAAATTCTTTTATATCTGGTGTACATGAAGATCCAGTAGTCCATGAGCCGACAAAAATCATATCCGCATCTAAAGCATCATCTGATGGCTTACCACAATAGACATCCCCATCTATTGCGCCAAGAATTGTTTTTGCTAATTTTTCTGTATTGCCTGTAAGGCTACTAAATACAATAGCTTTTTTCATTTTCGTTCTCCTCTTCTATAATTATTCTTATAAAAATAGAAGGCTCCATTTAGAGCCTTCTATTTGCCTTTTATCTAGGACTAATTGCTACTTTAGCATTGCTTTTAAAAACCAAATGTTCTTGTTGTAGTTTACGAGGTGATCTTCCATCATGTTAACTACATCAAAAGCATCGTCTTTATCAGCAATTTCTCTTAAATCTTGAGCAGCTTTTTTCATGTGCTCCATATCTTTTTCAACAATGTCCAAAACTTTTTCAACCGATATTTCGGTTGAGCCAAGCTCTTCAACTGATGTGTTAGCTAAAAAGTCTTTCATTGAGGCAAGTGGAACTTCATTATTTATTTTAATAAGCTCTGCTACTTCATCAAGAACTTCAGCCATAGCATCGTATAATGTTTCTAAGTATTCGTGAACGCTTTTAAATTGCCGCCCAACAACATTCCAGTGCACGTTGTGCCATTTAATATACAATACTGCTGTATCTGCCAAATACTTGTTTAATCCTTGTGTAATTTCGTTTTTCATAATTATTATTCTCCTTAACTATAGAAATAATGTTCTAAAACATCTATGTTAAGTATACTACTTAACATAGATAAGTCAATATAAAAACTAAAAAAAGTTTGTTATTTCTAACATTTTTGTAATATTATCACACACCAATACCTAAATTTAATGCAATGTTACATATTCGCCCTAATTACATGTACAAAAAAAGGAAGAAAGATTTTTTATCTTATGATATAATAGAAACAGAAAAAAGTATAATGAGTTTTAGCAAACAAAAAAATTTTATAAATCTTAGTGCTAAAATTATTAGTGTAATTGGAGAAGAAAATGAGTCTCAAATATGACGAGAAAATGTGGAATGCTGTTGCAAACAATGATGCTCTCTTTGATGGACAGTTTTTTTATGCGGTAAAATCTACTGGAATTTATTGCAAGCCCTCGTGTAAATCAAAACTCCCTAAACAAGAAAATGTTAGCTTTTATGCCTCAGGTGAGGAAGCCAAAAAAGCAGGCTATCGAGCGTGTAAAAGATGTAGAAGCGATTTAGTATCCTATGAGCCTTTACAAGAAATTGCGCTAAAACTAAAAAATATGCTAGATGTAACATTTTTAGAACGTCAAAAAGTAGAAAATGAGCTTCGAAAAATAGGCTTGTCACAACGGCGTGTGATTGATATATTCAAAGAAACTTATGGTATAACACCCAAGGCCTACATTGATAAGCTAAAAATTGAAGAAACAAAAAATTTATTGAGTAAAACCAGTGATAGCATTATTGACA
>CAYJGO010000102.1:0-5330 GCA_964369855.1 uncultured Treponemataceae bacterium
AACACTGAGGGCATAGCTGTTTTTCTGTTTATCAAGTGTCAAACTTGGGATTATAACACATTAAAATGTGATTGTCTTTATGAATTTGTCGTATCAGTGTCGTATGGCACACAAATTGTCGTACTCGATTCCAGTTCTTTCCGGACTCTTTCCTAAAATAAATCTAACTTGTGTGCTAAGTTCTGAATAGCTTCATGCTTTTTTGAATCTGTTACTTCTGCGTAAATATCCATCGTGGTTTCAATGTTTGCATGTCCCATAATGGTTTGTATTACTTTTAAATTTGTTTCATTCTCGCAAAACCTTGAGCAAAATGTGTGTCTCAAATGATGACATGAGAAATGTGGAATTATAACTGGCTCCCTATGTTCCTTTTGAGCCTTCACCACTTCTTCTGCATTGTACGATTCGTATATCCTTTTAATGGTCCGATTGATAGATTGTGGATTATGCACATTGCCGAAACGATTTTGAAAGATAAAGCCTTTCATTCCATCAATCTCTGTTTCGTTGAAGCCATTCTCCTGTTGTAATTCAAGTTCTGACTGCAGTGCATCATATACTGTATCCATCATCGGAATGATACGAATACCCGCTTCGGTCTTTGGAAGTGAAATAGAAAATGTGCAGATGGAATGTTCTTTGTACTCGGTTGAATAATATACCAAGTTGTGATTGATGTTGATGATTCGTTTCTCAAAATCCACATCTTCCCATCTGATACCAATCGCTTCTCCTATTCTGCACCCAGTTCCAAGAAGGAACTTAAAAAGTGATGCCCAATGGTTAAAAGTGATGTTATCTTCTATATAGTTTATAAAGGCTCTTTGCTGTTCAAGAGTTAGTGCATGTCGTACTCCATGATTTTTTCCTGGTATCTTTTTAATCTGTGCCATTACCCCATCACTGGGATTGCTTCGAATAATATCATCTCGTACCGCCAGTTGAAATGTTGGATGTAATACTGTATGAATCGTTTCCAGTGTATTGACCTGCATATCTTTCTCTTTCAGCAGATGCTGGTAAAATTTCAAAACATCAGAATACTTTATCGCTGCTATCTTTTTCTTACCAAAGCCTTCCCGTATAAAACGACCATACATATACTTGTAATTACGCCTTGTTGTGCCCCTGATATCTGATTTTGTTGAAATATATCTATCAAATACATAGTTCACAGAAGCGTTACCCGCTGTATAGGTATCCAAACCATCTAACTGATCCTTTATCAGCTTATCTTCTCTCTTACGCAGTTCCATTATATCATCGGAATAAATGCTCCGGCGTTTTCCTTCTGGATTCATGTATGTATATACATATTTGCCATCACAACTACGCTGCGTCTCGCCCTTTCTTAAAACCCTTCCTTTGTTGTCCTTTCTTGATTTTGCCATCTCTACTCCTTTCCCAAGGAAAGAGATTTCGTACTAACTACTGCTTGGTTCATCCATCGCATATTGCAATGCAATACCATTTTGTAGCACTTGCGTTATGGTCATGTCATGTTTGGACGCATATTCTCTTAGCTTTACAGCATCTTCCTCCGTCAGCTTCAATCCTATAAACTCTTTCTTTGGATTGTCTGATTTTGGTCTACCTGTTCTAGCCATTTATACACCTCCATCCATCTGTAATCATTATAGTTTTTGTTTAACCGAAAGTCAAGCACTACTTTTCGTTTTACGAAAAATCTTCCTTATTTATTTGTCCTATCTCACTCTGAATGTTTCCAGATAAGTATCAAACGTATCTAAATCAACTAATACCATCCTCTCGATTTTTATAATTGCACCAGCATCTTTTGCAAGTGTCTGAAATTTGTTCATTCCCATGCTATACATGTCAGCACCTTCTCTATATCTGACCAATCTCTTTTTATTTTCTGCTTTTTGCTTTCTTTGCATGAATAAATCCTCCTTCTAAGCACACAGCCTTATCCGCTAACAAAAAGGAAGAAACCTTCTTCTCATTTGTTAGCAGATAAAACTGTATACAGGTGGCAGGTCATTACTCTGCCCACATCGGTTTTGCACCGTCATTCTATTGACCGGATTTCTCCGGAAGTATCATTATTAAAAATATGTCTCATCGCCCCGTGTAACTGCTACACATTTTGCCAGATATTACTCGCTCGCTATCCCAAATCTTCTTTATGTAGAAGAATGGGTATTTCTTGGCGTACCCGCATAGTGGCTCCACATATTCCTCACGTCCTGTATGTTTTCAAATTTAATTGTCAAGGTGCAGATGCCTCTGGGTAAAGGGATTACTCCAGCGGCAGCATTTCAAATTTGTTAGTGATTGCATACAGAAGCTTCTGCTCTACTGCCTGCTTCATATTCAGATCCAGCCGCTTTTTCGAGCAGCCATTTTCATTCGTGTCAGGAATCATACATACTGCTTCTATGTAATTATGAAAATTACGCAATATCTCGTCACACGCTGACTTATCTCCACTTACAACAGCTTCAATCACTTCAAACGGAAGAAGGGATTCTTCCCATATCTTTTCTCTGTAATTAGGCATTCTTATTTTCCTCCAAGGATTTTTTCAGCTGTGCAAGTGCTTTTCTTCTATGTTCACTAACAGTGCTTCGATCAAGGTTTAAGATTTTAGAAATTCTGGTATCTGTTTCATTCTCTACTATGGAAAGTAACAGTACCTCTCTCTGTCTGGCTGATAATTTTTCAATCGCCTGTACCAGTCTTTCATCTTTAAATTGTGCTTTCAGATCCATGCCATTCACCTCAAAATGTTCGTAATCAAAATCGTAAATATCCGTAGTTTGTAGCTGTACCCATTCTTTTATAGTCAGGTCATCAATAAATACTTCCAGCGGATAATATTTCTCAGCGTGACTTATTTTGTAATCGTATGCTGCATTATGGATTACTCTTTTACAAAAAGATGAGAATTGCCTACGGACTGCCAATTCATAGTCATTCGTCCGTTTCGTCAAAGGGTTTCACCCCCTTTCGAAGCAGACCTAAAATAACTGGTCCTTAATCGTCCCTTACTTACATAGAACTGATAATTTTTTTCTTTTCCGGGGGGTGTTTCTAAAAGTTTTTTAATATTTTTTTGAAACAAAAAAGAAAGCAGCCTATTACAAATGTTTCGTAATAAGTCGCTTTCTGTATGGTAATGTCTTGTGTATCTGTGTCCTATTGCTGTGAACGATACTTTAACTTTGAAAGAAGCATAAGCCAAAAATACACTGCTTATGCGAATCCTCCCTGTGAAGTTCTACTGCCCACCATGTCTGTCCTCCGGCAACAGTCAGGGCACTAAAAATAAGCCTTCCATGACTGCTGTTTTTTTTAACAGTCAAAAAGACTTATCTTTTGCATATCGTTATCTCCATTAGTTTTATAATGCTACATACGTTTTTTATTTCAAAACGAATGCTTATACAATTACATTAAGGAGGTATCGCTATGAACGATATGAACTATAATCCACAATTTATTGGAAGGATGATTAAATATGCCCGTGAAATAAAGGGTCTGACACAGGAAGAAGCTGCTGATGAGCTACATATATCAGATTCTTTTTATAAGCAAATTGAGCAGGGTGTTGGAAACCCCAGCCTGGCAAACTTCCGTACAATTATTGGATACTACAATATTTCCGCTGATTCCCTTCTCTTTCCGAAGGATAATGATGCTAATTCCACAGACAGTCAGATTGAGCGTCTGGTGAGCCGCTGCAACGATAGTGAGAAACAGTTTATTCTCGCCATGATTACCGCCCTGCTCACAAATAATGATGATTCATTACGAAATCATACCATTCCAACTCTGGAAGAACTCTATGCAAAAGCATACGCAGAGATCGACCACAGGGAAGCGAAGGTTTCTAAAAAGAAATAAGCAGCAAAAGAGTGGCTTCCCGGATTATGCTTATCCGAATAGCCACTCTTGTTTTCTATCCCCAGATAGAGAGGATTAAATCCTTTACTGCATAAAAAATATCTACTGAATAAAAACTCATTGTCTGTATCTCCTTTTTCGTTTTTTCTTGCAGAGGCTACTATAGCAAAAAATATTGAGGAAAACGAAACCATACAGCGAAATGTCGTTTTTATACAGCGAAATGTAATTGGGGGATTATTTTTGATAGATTAACTTAGAAATCAAAAGAAAAAATCAAGGATATAATAAAAGCGTAATTATTAAGGATGGGCGGTGTATCCATCATCTCAGGTACTCTTTTCAGAGTGCGTCGGGAACCATTTCCGACCTCAAAATAATTACGCTTATTACTACTATATTCACTTCACACCTATATCATACATCATCTATTTATCTCCGTCAACTTCAAATTTCTTAATTCTTCCACTGTGCAGACGTCGTTGTATCTTACTTTCCTGAACATCGTGCATTGTTGACACATATAAATAGTTTTCATCTTTATCAAGCTTTATACCTACAAGAATATTATCCTTGTATCGCTTTATCAGTTCAATGGATTCTCCCTCTTTTTCGTTAGGGTTAATTCCAATATAATCAGGATTACTTATAATCTCTGGTATGTAATCAATATACTGTAACGCATTATAATGCTTACTTTTTACCATGTGAGTAGGCAAGCCTTTTGATCTGTAAATCTCTTTTACCTTAATATCTACTCCCAAAAGTTCATTGAACACTTCTATATATTCCCCTACTCTTATCAGGGATTCATCCATTCGTATTTCTCCATTCGCATTTATCTGTATAAAGTATATCAGTTATAACGAATTGTGTCTATGACCAAATATATTTTATCCTTCAAACGCCCTTACCAGCACATCCAGCACAAACTTCCCATTCTCCGCATTTATTTTAATCTTCCCTGCGTTTTTCGTCACACTCTCCTGCAGGTTCTCTAGTCCAAACCCATGATTATGTCTGTCACTCTTTCTGGTCATTAATCGCAACTCTCCCTCATAGGAATTGCTAACAATCAGATGCAGATAGTCCTGAGCGATTCCGATGAACACTTTAATCCATTTCTGTCCTTCTGTCACACGCTCACAGGCTTCCACTGCATTGTCCATGGCATTGACCAGAATGGTACAGATATCATAATCACTGATGATAAGTGGAGCATACAAAACACCATCCACTTTCATGGAAATATCCTTTTTGGCACATTCCTGGAACTTCTCATTTAGAATGGCATCCATAATATCGCTTCCTGTTACTATAACCTTCTGTACCTCTGAAAACTGTCCAGTCATTTCTTCCAGATAACTAATCGCCTGCTCCCGCTTTTCCTCCTTTAAATATTTATGTTCGTTCGGAATTCCAAGCCCTTATTTTATAAGGCTTTTCACTCCTATATT
>CAYJGO010000103.1:0-5306 GCA_964369855.1 uncultured Treponemataceae bacterium
CAATTGTAATTTTTACAACAGTCTTTCAAGGTTTGACTGTCGAGGGGTTCTATAAGAGATGTATTAAACAAAAAGTTTAATATTATCATATAACGTGCACCGTATAAAACATTTACATTTTTCTCTTACTGTGCTACAATCATTATAAGATTATTAAGAAGGATATGCCACGTATGAAAGAAACATTTACAGCAGTAGCTAAAAAAATGCCTACAGGATTATTGGTTGAAACTAAGTCACGCCAATTTACTGTATTGATGGATGAGCCAAAATCACTTGGTGGTACCGATGAGGCTCTTAACCCAGTAGAAAACTTACTTTGTGCCCTCGGTGCATGCCAAGCAATATGTGCCGCAGCATTTGCAAGAAGCCAAGGCATAAAATTAGAAGATTTTCGGGTAGAGATAGAAGGAGATCTAGATCCTGATGGCTTTCAAGGTAAAGCCCCAGTGCGAAATGGGTTTCAAGAAATTCGCTATAAAATGTATATGAAAACTGATGCAACTCAAGAAAAAGCTGAAGCTTTTGCTGATTTTATTGAATCTCGCTGCCCAGTTGGAGATTGTTTAGAAAATGGTGTTCCACTAAAACGAAGTGGAGTGGTTGTAGAATAATAAAATTATAATGGGTAGTACTATTTTGTCTACTCATTATAGTTTTAGTTTGTTAAAAATACATTTTAATAAGCTTACATAGTTGAAAGCAAATGTATTAGATATGTTTTTAGTATAATATATAAAATATGTTTCTTTTTAGAAAATCTTTCACTGGATGGTTAGCTTGAAGATTATATCATTAATACAAGTAGTAATGATTGCTTTGTTTATTTTTATTTCATGTTCACAACAAGAAGAATATGAAATGCAGCTCCCATTTCCCAAAACTGAAAAAACAATTCTTATCGCAAGCGATTTGCATTGGCAACATAAAGACTCTAATCTACGCACAACGTACTTAAATGAAATTACTGAAGCGTTTATATATGATGTGTCACTGTCGAATATAGATACACTTATTTTAACAGGGGACCTTACAAATAATGGGCGGTTTGTTGAACATGGAGAATTTATTACTTTCTTAAAACGTATAGAAAAAAATGGCACTGAAGTATTTGTAACTATGGGCAATCATGATATTGGAAAAGAAGCAGATCCTAGTATGTTAAAAATGATGTATGCTGACTTTGGTTTTGCAGGCGCATTATCATACGATGAGGATTCTATGAGTTATCTAACTAAGTTAGACAATGAAATGTGGCTGTTATCACTCGATTTAAATGTATATGGTAACAAAACAAGTACAATGGCTGCTACTATTAGTGACAATACACTTATTTGGGTAGAGTCTTGTTTAGAGCGTGCATTACAGGAAGGGGTAATGGTGCTGCCATTTAGCCATCACAATCTTATTGAACATACAATGCCAGGGTATGAGCGTCATTATAATATTGATAAGGGGAGCGATCTTCATAAACTATTATTAAAATATAATGTACCCGCGTATTTTTCAGGCCATCGACATCGAAGTTTTATAGTGGATGGAAGTGATAAGAAACGAAAACTAATCGAACTTGTCATGGGAACAACCATGACGTATCCAAATGAATATGGAATGATTACATACTCTGGTGATAGAACACTTGCATATATTGATTTGAAAATTGATGTAGATAGGTGGGCGGAAAAAAATAATTTAGATAATAAAGAGCTTCTCTATTTTTCTATATATGAAAAAGAAAGAGCTGAGAATGCTACGAGAGAAAATATTACCAATGTCGTAAAAGAACTTACTAGTGATGTAGAAGAACAAAAATTACTGATCGATTATTACATAGAAGTTACAGGGCATTTTAAGAATAAAACACTTCATGAAACACATGAATCCTTACGGAATCGAAAAGAGCTTGCAATGTGGAAAGCCTATAGTAATGATGTAATTTTTAGTAGGTGGCTACCATGGATATTAGAAAATCATACTGAAGACAAAAAAGAACATAAAATAGCTTTTTAAAATAAAAAAAATGACATCTTTATTACAAATATGGAGCGAAGACTAGCATGTGTTCGACTTGAAGTTTTGTGACCGACTCACGGATTTTTAAAATATAAAGACCTATATTAAATAGAGAAAGGAGAAACATATTTGTTCTCTACTCTGTTTTTCATGAGGAGGTTAAATTTTGAAAAACAATGGTTGGATTTACAAGGGGTTAACCCTTGGGGTAGTTTTTTTTATCGCTATTCTTTTAGTAAAACCGGTCGGTGTGTCTACTCAATTTTCTGTACTATCAGGAATTATACATAGCGCACTACAAGACAGTGTTATTGTAGAGGATTCCGAAAATGCAAGCGGTTATAGTAGCACAAACGCCTATTATGACAAAGATGACGGTAAAATTGCTAGGGCAATACAAAATCCGTGGAACTATGATTTTGTATTTGTTATATTTATACCTATTGGTGGCTTTATTGGCTATACGGTCGTAAAGAAAAAAAGAGATAAGAGTGAACACGAGACTAATAAAGGCTCATCTCTTTCCTTTAAGAGTGCTTTAATGCATTATGGCTTAAGTTTTTTAGGTGGCTTCATTTTACTTTATGGAGCGCGAATGGCCGGAGGTTGTACAAGTGGGCATATGATGAGTGGTATGATGCAAGGAAGTATAAGTGGGTATATTTTTGCTGCGTCTGTTTTTGCTATTGCTATACCAACTGCTTTTTTAGTGAATAGTATATCGAAAAGGAGGGTGTAATATGCAAGTTGTTTTAGCCATAATAATTGGATCGATGTTTGGATATGCGTTATACCTTGTAGGAGCTTCATCAACAAAAACTTTAACGGCAATGCTTCGCTTAGAGGAATTAGAGTTAATGAAAATCATTGTATTTGCAATAGGTTTTGCAAGTATTCTCTTATCTTTGTTCGCACTATTCGGATGGATTAATATTGGACATTTAAGTGTTAAAACTACACACTTAGGTGTTATCATTGGTGGTTTGTTATTTGGTATTGGATTTGGTTCAATTGGAACATGTCCAGGTACATGTGTGGCAGCGGCAGGCGGTGGTGGTGGAAGAAAAGCTATTGCTGCGATATTAGGCGGATTGTTTGGTGCATGGGTATTTTCAATGACATATGAGTTTTGGCTGACAATTGGATTATTTGATATTATGAATCTTGGAAAATTAACACTTTTCAACATATCTGATAAATATCCTTCAGTATTACATATTGGATATGAAGGGCTAATATTAGTTGGACTTATGTTTTTAGGAATATCAGTTATTCTTCCAATTTCTAAGAATAAAAAGTAACAAGACTTAAAGGAAGTCCCCGTTTTATTTGTGATGGGGACATTTAAATAAGTTTTCGTAGTTTTATCTTATCGATAATTCTTATATTACCTCTTGTAACATCAACAATTCCTTCATTTGCAAAGTATTTTAACATTCGTGAAATTACTTCTCGAGCACTGCCCATCAAGCGGGCAATTTGTTCGTGAGTCATGAGTATTTCATCTTTTTTGTTTTTACTCATTTCATCCCATAAAAAGATTGCAAGGCGTTTGTCTATTCCCATAAATAAAATTTGCTCCATCGTCCACATAACATCAGAAAAACGGGATGTGGCAAGTTTATATGCAAAGTTTTCAACATATACATTGTTTTGCTGTAAGTGATTAAATGTGCTTGCATGTAAAAAAAGCAATTCGGTATGTTCTTCTGCTTCAATTATTACTTCAAAGGTGATTCCTTCTATTGCACACGAAGCTGAGAGTATACATATGTCATCAGTAAACAATCTGTAAAGTGTAATATCGCGGCCATCATCTGATAGGGTAAAAACACGCATATGGCCTGAGACTACTAGTAAAACTCCAATACAATCATCACCATTGTGAAGACGTTTTCCCTTAGAATACTTAGCGATTGTAGTATTTTTGCATAAGAGATTTTTTTCTTGTTCTGATAAATGTTGCCAAAAACTTAGCTGTTTAGAAAGATAATCTTCCATAAGTGTTATAGTAACCCCCTGCAGAAATGCAAGTATATCATATTGTGCTGCAGACTGCAATGGTTGATGATACTACAGTTTATTAAAATAGCCTCAGTTGATTTTCTATTATACTGCTATTACCTCGCTCTGTAATAATGGCATTTGGATTAATTTCTCCAATAAGTACAGGTGATAATGGATTATGCCTTTTCATATTATGTATAGAAGATGCTTCACTTTGAAGAGCATAGCAATAATTACATCCATTTGCACAGCAATTATATGTCCCAATATCAATGCTTTCGATGCATAAGCATTCATCCCTTTGATTTTTGTCTCTCTTACAATTAATAGATGCTTGTAAAATATCTTCTATTGAATTTTTATCTATACACGCACCTGGCAATATACCAAACTTTGAAATATCTATCTTTTCAGCACAAGTAAAAAGTGGTAAACTATATTCTTTTGCAATGTGAGAAATAACTTCTGCTAATGCATGCATATTTTCACTCGTCATGTTATACGATGGATCTTTACCCATTCGATTCATTACATTTTTATAATTATCAATAAAGCTTACAACACAACGGCTCGCATATGGTGCTAATTGTCGAGCCATCGAAGAAAATTTTTCCTTATGATATTCGACTGTATGTATATTGTCTAAAATAATTGGATCATATCGCCATATCATGTTTTTTTTACCAATTCTTTTACTCAACGTAATAAAAGAATCAATTAAGTCTTGTTTACTTGGCAATCCCTTTTCTACATCTTTTCCATATGGGGTAAGTGTAAAATGAAAACAATACGGATACCCCATAGTTTCAATTTCATCTAAATATTTAAAAAAGGGAAGAGGATTTTTTGTCCAAAAAATTATTAGGTCAACAGCTTTACGATTTAGGTCAGCTCGTGAGTAGCGATTTTCATTATATGGATTTTGAATTAAAACATATCCTTCTTTTAGACGGTTTAAAAACCATTCACCAAAAAATGAAGGAATATCTGTTCGTCGTGTTACACTTATTATCATAACTATTCTTTAATAATATCATAATTTTACAAAAATATCATGAGTTTATAATAAAATTGGTACTTTTATTATAAAAAATATGGTTGAAATTCAATATCAGTAAAAAAATACATTATAATTACATAATAAAGTTGACAAATAATTATGATTTTAGTATGATTACAAAACAGTAATTATTCTTATATATTTAAAAATTGTACTGTTATGAATTTTTTTTAGGAGAGAAAATTGATGAAAAAGTTTTTAACACTTTTATTGGCTACTATCATGG
>CAYJGO010000104.1:0-5144 GCA_964369855.1 uncultured Treponemataceae bacterium
TCTGCTGTATTCCTCCAGCTTCATATACTACATCAAAACCTTCTCCTCCAACTAAATTGCGAACATCATCCAGAGCAGTTTTGTTATTCACATTCACAACAATATCTGCTCCAGCTTTTTTTGCCAGTTCTAAATTTTCATCTTTAACATCCATAACAACAATTGGGGCAAAACTTGAATGTTTTAATATTGAGACTAAAAGCAATCCCATATACCCTGCACCAACAACAGCTACCGTATTGCCTGGTTTCATTGGGGTGCGTTTCACAGCATTTACGGCACATGCTAAAGGTTCCCCTAACACTATTTTATCTTTCATTGAGTCTGGAACAATACAGGTTGCATCTTTTTTTGCTACAACATATTCAGCATATGATTGAGCTGGATTTAATATTGCGGTAACTACAGAACCGAGAGGGAATTCATCGCATTCACCTCCAGCTATTATTCCATATGGTTCATGTCCTGTCATTCCAACAGGCAGTGGATACTGAACTCCATCTTTTCCGATCCAGTTGCCCATTTCACTCATACAAATACCACAAGCTTTGAGTTTTATTAATACCTCATCATCTTTTGGCCTTGGTATATCTATGTTGACCATTTTATACTTTCTGGGTCCTATTAATTGTTGTGCTTTCATTTTTTTCTCCTAAGCTGATTTCTCTTGTATGACAACCAATGTCATATATTCTTTATCCTTTTACAGCTCCAGCTGTCATACCTGTCATAAATTCTCTTCTAAAAAACATAAATAAGATTGTTGGAACCACCATCATAATAACAGTACCAGCAGTCAATCCATGTACATTTCGTGTCATTGTTCCTTGGAAAAACAACAACCCGACAGTCATTGTTCTCATTGCATCTTTTGTTAAAAAGACCATGCGTAACAATAAATCATTCCAGCTCCATATAAACTCAAGAAGCATGATTGTTACAACAGCGGGCTTAACCATTGGGAAAATTAATCGTGATAAAATTGTTACCTCATTTGCACCATCTAACTTCCCGCTTTCTCTTATCTCTTGTGGGATAGTTATCATAAAACCACGAATAATAAAGACAAATACAGGCATTGCCAATGCAAGATCGCTCAATATAACACCCATATGGCTGTTATATAAACCTAAACCTCTTATAGTTACAAATAAAGGAATTATTATTGCTGTTGGAGGGACGATAATCCCTAGCAAAAAGTAATTTAATAGAGAGTTAGAGCCTTTAAACTTTAAAAATGAAAAGGCATAGCCTGCTAGAACAACAATAACAACCATTAATATTGCATCTATTGTAGAAATAAACACAGAGTTCTTAAAGTACGTACCAAAGTTTCCTTCTATCCACGCATCAGAAATATTTTCGAGCGTTGGAGGGAAAGGTGGTAGCCAAGGAGTAGTTAAAGGAATAGCTGGATCTTTGAATGCAGTAAAAATTGTAAGTAGAAATGGGCTAATCATGACAATTGTTAAAATGAGTAAGAATATGTGTAATATTATTTTACCAACTTTCATACTATACCTCCTTACTTTGTTGTCGTCTATAATAAACAACTGTTATGGGTAGAATTAAAAGTAATAATATCATAGCCATTGCAGAACCTTCGCCATAATTACTTTGAATCATACCTGTTTTATATGTTAACGTAGCTAAAATTTCTGTTGCACCATTTGGCCCACCATCGGTTGTAGCTCTAATTATATCAAAAGATTTTGCAGCTCCTGTCATCATCATTATAACAACAGTTGCTGTTGTACTTACCATACTTGGAATAACTATGTAACGAAATTTTTGCCAAAATCCAGCACCATCAATATCGGCAGCCTCATATAGCGACTTGTCAATTGTTTGTAGCCCAGTTAAAAACAATACAATGCTTAACCCTATTTGGCTCCATATGTGAGCCGCCGCAAGAGAGCTCAAGGCCAGTTGACTATCACCCAAATAACCTATTGATACCTCACTACCTGTTATCATGGATAAGATAGAATTTAGGGCACCATTAGGCTGATATATCCATCTCCAAATTACTGCTGTAGACATAAAGGCCTGTAATACCGGTAAAAAATAAACTGTTTGAAAAACAGTTCTGCCCCTGATATCTTGAGAAAGTAAGTATGCAACAATAAATCCAATCGTTACGGTAAAAAATACAATTAACACAACCCAAAGAACTGTATTTCCAAATGCTTTATAAAAAAATGGATTAGCAAATACCCTTTGATAATTTGCTAACCCTACAAATTCTTTAGCAACTTGTGGTATCCCATTCCATTTTTGAAAACTTAATAAAAAAACTTCAATAATTGGCTTAACAACTATCCAAGTATAAATTAAAAAAGCCGGCAACAACATTATGTATGGAGTATACCACCTTTCTTTTATTGAACCACGTTGATTCATACCTCGCTCCTTTGCAAACTGCTGCGAAAACATAAAATGAAAAGTTTTATTTAATATTTTTACTACAAATTTGCAGTAAATGAATTGTAGCGGCCCTGGTGTTCTTTTCCAAAACCGCTACATAGCGTGAGTATCAAATCACACACTTCTAAAGTTTAGTAAAACTTAGCGATCTACTCCACCTTCGATCATAATTAAGCCTTCAGCTTTATCAATTTCCCAAGCGGCTTGAATTGCTTCACAAAATTGTAATGGGGTTAAATCTCCACTAAGTAATCCCTGTAGACCATTATAGGTTGCTTCAGTTGTACGAGCTGGCTGCACTGTATCCAAAAAAGCATGCACTGTACCATTTGCACGATATTCATCCGCTAGTACGGCCATTTCTTCTCGTAGCAGTGGTAAGTCAATAGTTTCTAATACATCACTTACTGGACCTACTGGCCAGCTTGTACCTGTTTCAAGTAATAGTGCTCGTGATGAATCTGTCATATGTACATAATTTAAGAACTCTGCAGCTAGGTCAGGATTAGGGCTACTTGCATTGATATACCAGCCTCTTCCAATATCTTCAGTAGGGTATATTTTTCCTTCTGCATTCATTGCTGGAAGAATAAATACACTAAAGTTTTCAATATCATCACCTAGTTTAGATAATGCATCTGAAATAACCCAAGGCCCTGTGTATGTCATAGGATATTCACCAGCCCAAAAACTGTCCATTGTTTCTGCATAACCTTGTGCATTCGGTGTTGAGCCTAAATAGCCATTTAAACTCAGGTTTTGTAAAAATGTTGCAGCAGCAACAAATTCAGGTTCTGTCCACGAACCATCTCCAAACATAACATTATCGACAACTTCAGGACCTGCAAAGTTTCCAAACAGCATAGACTGCCAATGTGAAATTGGCCATCGATCTGCTCCACCAATACCAATTGGAGTGTCATAACCGGCTTGCTTTAAGGCATCTAATACATCATAAAACTCTTGTTCGATTGTTGGAATACCCATGCCAATTTCTTCAAAAATTGCCTTGTTGTAAAACATCATGGTCGTTTCAACTTCGTCACCAATTGACCATAACTTCCCATTTGAAGAAGTATAATTTACAACACCTTCAGGAATAATATCAAACCAACCATATTGTTCTGCATAATCATTTAGTGGTAAAACTAAGCCACTAGAAATAATTGTTGCTGGTTGGCCTGGGCCAGTTCCATAAGAAAAGACATCGGGTCCTTCACCACTTGCAAGTGATGGTACCAACGTTGGGTTAGTTAATTCATCTCCAATGAATACAACTTCAACTTCTACATCAGGGTTTTGCTCATCAAACTGTGCAAAAAGCTCTGAATAACCGTTAACTGTTCCAGGTTCTCCACCAATCCAAACAGTTAATACTGGTGTATTGCTTTCACTTCCTCCACCAGAGCAAGATACAATAAAAAGCATGATTAACAAAGAGAGTAGCACTGTAATAATTTTTTTCATTCATTCCTCCAAAAAAATATTATACTGCACTATACTGGTAATAATAGGAGGTATGTTTGTATAAAATGACAAAAACTATGCAAATATTGCCAATTATCTCATTTTACTGAACTTTTACGCCAATTTGATGGTGAAGTATTATATTTTTTCCTAAATTGTCTGTTAAAACAAGAAAGTGACGAAAAACCGTGCTTGTCCGAAATAAAATTAATAGGAAAATCTGTATCTTTTAAATCCTTACAAATCATTGACAAGCGCAAGCTTAAAACATAGTCATAAGGGGTAGAACTATAAACTTTTTTAAAATGACGAAGAAAAGATCGAGTGCTCATATTACATGAGGCGGCTAATTCGGTAATATTAACATCAATGGTATAATTGTTTTGAATAAGTAATACGGCAGGAATAAGCTGCCGAATAGAAGAGGTCATCGGATCTGTCTTTGTAAAAAATGTTGGTATTAACTCTTGTGAGCATCGATTTAAAAGAACGGAAAGTTCTAGTAAAAGAGATACTATATGTAACTCATAATATGGCTTTTTTTCTTTCATTTCTCCAATTATGCTGTGTACCAGATTATGTACTTTCGGAAAGTCAAGGCAACTATATAAATTACCAAAATGTCTTTGAAATATCTCTGCTAAGCCTGATTTTAACGCGTGAGGCAAATATTTTGCAAACAATGTTTCTAAATCAAAAAAAACATATTGCCAAACGCTATTAGTTCCTTTCTGGGATTGTGCAAAATGAACAGTGTTCGGAGATATTAAAACTACATCCCCTTTTGAAAATGAAAAGTGCGTATTTTCAATATTAAAAAAACCATCTCCAGAAATACAGTAACCAATTTCTAAGCAACTATGTAAATGCAGATGAAGAATAGGAGCGTCATCTTGTGAAAAAACATTGTCCAGTAACGCAGGAAAACCTTCTTTAATTTCAATTACTTCAGGTACAATCGGAATACTAATTTCATTAGAACTCATATCTTTATAATACTCTATTTTTTGCGTGCGGGCAAGAGGGAGTGCACAAAAAAGCCAACAGGAAACCCTGTTGGCTTTATAAATTAATCCTTTTCAAAAGAGACAGCAACAACTCGTTTAGAGCCGTCTAATAATGTATCCTGAAATACAACATACAAAATACCGTTTTTATATTCCATATCAATATATGATGCTTCACCTTCTGATAGAAATGGTTTATCATAATCTACATCAAACCACTCATTTGTCTCAGTAAGATATTTA
>CAYJGO010000105.1:0-5045 GCA_964369855.1 uncultured Treponemataceae bacterium
CTATGTAAAAAATTAAATGTTCCATTTGATGATAAATTTATTAAAGATTTTGAAAGACATCATAAACTTTTTATTTCTACCAAAACAGACAAGAGAAATCTACAAAATTTATAAGTATACATATCTAATATTTTACATTTTTATCACTCTATCATGTCTGTTTCTGCAAGTTTATCCGTTATATATAATCCTTTAATCCATACATACTGTTTATACATTTTCACACCATTAACTTCTTGGGGTTTAGTTGTAGAATCCTTCCCTGTCCCTCTAAGAAATATTGTATTATCTTTTGATTTTGGAAAATTTGGTGCAGATTTTATTTTGCCTGTTTTTTTATTTCTTATTGGCTCCTTTGTTTTCAAATTTGTCATCTCAACATCTTTCAATTTATCATTCAATACTAAATCCCTTATTTCTTCCCACACTTTCTTAACATGTGTTTCAATAAACTCTTCACTAAATGTAAATTCTTTAAAACCCAAAAACTTATTTTCAGAAAAATCTTGTTTATCTTGTTCTTCAAAAATAATATATAAATATTTATTATCAGTAAAATTTAATTTAAAATTCGAATTATCAAATTCTATTTTTTCATCTTTAATTTCTTCAAAATCTAGTGGGAAAAGTTTTATATCTTCAGTTCTAGTTTGTTTTTTTGTTATAACTATAGATTTTCCCTTCAGTCCTATTTTATTAAATAAATCTACATTATTCATTTTCGAAGAATTCCCACCAAACATCTTTATAATTATCTTTTCACTAATCGATTTATCTATTTTTACTGTCATACCAAATAAAGTCATTAATTCTCTAATTGATTTTCCTTTATATAAATTTGTCAAAGTTTTTAATTTTGCATATAACTCTTCATAATTCAAATATACTGTAGGTAATTGCTCCAATTTATTTCCAAAGTGTTTCTTTACAATATTGCTAATCAAAGATCTTTTAATTCTAAATCTAGGATGGTTTGGCCATTTAGGAGCTGTATCTATAAACATTAATGTATCTCTTAACTCAGAAGAAAGTCTATGTAATTGAGTTTTATAATCAGTATAATCTCTTTTTAGATTAACAATGAACTCTCTTACACTTGTCCAATCTTGCTCTAATATTTTTTTATCAACTTCGCTAAATTCATGAAAGTGATACCCTTTTATTATAAATTCAGCATACTTATCAGAAGTAACTACATTTTGAGAATCATATAAATAATAAACAAACAACAAATGCTCTAATTTATGCCAAAAATTAGAATTCAAAAACTCTTCGCAAACTATTTTTTCAGGTGATACGGCTGTAACTGACATTGGCTCTTTGGCTTCGTATTCCTTCTTGTTTTTCTTCGAATACTTTATACCAGTTGTCTTTAATTCAACTTCAATTCCATCAACAATTAAATCTGGTCTTTGCTTATTATCCGCCGAATATTCAAATACTGATTGTTCAATTACACTTCCAGCGATTCCAGTGATTTTTGGATGACTTTTCACTTTTTCAAATACTTTGTTTTTATCAACTTGACCTAATGTCTTGTTTAAGCACTTATCCAATTTTTTAATAACATCATTTTTACTAATTTTATTATTCAATAAACTCACACTCCATTTTTATAATATCACAATTCCTCTAATTTTAATAGTCAAAAACGATAGAAAATTTAATCTATCGTTTTTGACTATTATTCGCTTGCGAATATTTCATTTAATCTACTACCCATTTTTTCAATTAATCCTACTACTAATGCATTTCCCATACAAAAATACCTAAAATTATGTGGCATTCCCGTATCTGTCCAATTGTCTGGAAATCCATTTATTCTTTCTGCCTCAACTGGTGTTATTAATCTATATGCTTTACTATTCGGGTCTTCTATAACATGTGTACTTCTATTTACACTTCCTTCACTTGTAAGCATAGTTCTTGCAGGCTTATCTAAACAATCCGGAAAACCAACAGCTCCTTCTCTAAAATAATATTGATGTGGTGTCCCTTCTTTTCTTAATATGCTTTTAGCACCTTTCAAATAATCCCACTTTTCAAGATTTTCTCCCAAAAAATATTTCTTATCTACATTATCGAATTCAATTAGTTTTCTTAATGTTTTATATTTTATTTCCTTAGGATTTACATCTTGAGTATATATTTTTCCTTCTTTCATAATTCCTGCATTTTTAAAGTCTAACTTAAAATTATTCGATACATCAACTATATCCTTATAATTAAATTCATATTCTTGTCCATTTGTGCTTGGAGTTATTTCAAATTGCTTTGAGAAAAATCCGTTTACTATGTATGATACTTTCTAAAGTTTCATTATTTAATTCATTATAATAATTTGTAGTATTTTTGGTTGCAAATATAAATATTCTTCTTCTTCTTTGAGCAAATCCATACTCTGCCGCATTAATAACTCTCCATTCTACTGAATAACCCAAGTCATTAAAACATGCCAAAATAACTCCAAAATCTCTCCCTCTTTGTGAAGAAGGTGATTTTAATAATCTATCTACATTTTCTAATAGTACAAATTTAGGACTTTTAGTTTCTAAAATATCTCGTATTTGCCACCATAATACTCCTTTTTTTCCTTCTATTCCTTTTGCTCCTGTACTAGCAACTGAATAATCTTGACAAGGAAAACCTCCTACTAATAAATTATGATTTGGTATATCATTTTTATCTATCTTTCCTATATCTTCATTAACATGATTTTCACTATTTCCAAAATGATTTATATAACAATTATATGCATGCTGATTTTTTTTACCTGGTTCCCATTGATTAGCCCAAACTGTTTTCCAATCTTCGCTAGAACTTTCTAAACCTTTTCTAAATCCACCTACACCTGCAAATAATTCACAAACTGTTTTATCCATTTCCATCTTCCTTTCCCTAAATATTATATTATTTTTTATTCATTTTGTAAAGATCTTTTGCATAATTATTCTACAATATTTTTAAAAAAAGATCAACACTTTTTGTTATTTTCTTCATATTCTTTACTATTATATATTTCTAAATCGTCATTTATTTTTATAATTATCAGTATAAATAATTTAAGCAATATCATATAATTTTGCATATGAACATTCTCTTCATCTTGACCTCTGTAATATGAACCATGAATATACTTATTTCTCAACTCCAAACCATTATTAAATTCTTTATTATTCAACACATAATTATAATATTTAATTTCAGGAATTGATAACAAAGTATCGTTTTTGTAACTTAAAATCTTTTTATTAACTAATTCTTCTATAACAACTCGATATTTTTTTGAATATTTCCAATAACTAATTACTTCATTTATATATAAATCTTTAAATATCTTTAGTTCTTTCTTTTTTGCTATTGTCAATATTCCATCATTATCTTCTTCTAAATATTTCAAGTCTAATAATTTATTTATAATTTGTATTTGATAATTATGAAATTCTTCTTTTTTTCTTTTACTTTCAATAACTAAATTATAAAAATTTTTGTATTTTTCATCACCATTTTTTACATATGCTAAATCACTTTGATCAGAAAAGAACCAATGTGTTATTCCTCTAAATTCATCTGATTCTCCATATACATATTTGTTGTGTACAAGAGTTTTTACTCCTTCATATGCTAAAGATTCCGTAGTTATATTAATTAATTCATGATTAATCTCATTTTCTTTGACATACAAGTTATATTGTTTTAGTATAGACTCCATTTCTCCAGCTACATTTCTACACTTATCTATTATTTTAGTATTTGCTGACGATAAAGAAATACTATAATTTTCGATTTTAAATTCATTCAACAGATACTCTTTAAAAAACCATTCAATAATTTCTTCAATTCTTACACCTAAAGTATTTAAAAAATTATAGTATAACAACATCTGTAATGTCTGTAAATTATTAATCATATCAAAACCGACACCTTTTTTATATGAATTAACTGATTCATTAAATAATGTTTTTTCAAAAATACTCATATATTCTTTCTTACTATATGACGATATTCTAAATTCACTATCTACATATTCAAATAAATATATAAAATTGTTCAATAATGTCGCATAATCTAAATTTTCTTTTATCCATTTAGCACTTATTATGTTTTTCTTAACTCTTCCATATATTTCAATTCTTGAAGACTCTTCAGTATTTTCATCTAATTCTACTGAAACACCACTTTCACAAAAGACTGCATTCTTTGACATATCTTCCATTATTTCATCATATCTTTTTTTAGCAATTAATTTCGTTTTATCGGCTACTATAATTGTATCTTTATTGCAATTCATTCTACTTATTACTTTCAAATGATTTGGATTTACTGTTGGCATCTCTATATATTTAATTATTAATTTTTCTTTTTCTTCTTGTGTTATCTCTATTGGAATATTATACTCTGTTTTTCCATATTCATATTTGTCTAAAAAAATTATCGAATTTTCTGGATTCTTTAAAATTTCATTTTTTATTTCTGTACCATATTTCTTTACAATTTCTTTAAATTTTAAAACTTCAATTAATACCCATCTCTTAGAAATGAATAATCCAAACTCTTCAGCTGAAATTTTATTGTAAATTTTATATTTGTTATATATCTCTATGTAATCACGCCAATACTGATTATCCACTTCATCTACATTTTCTAAAGATAAATTTTCTATATTAGAACAAAACCTTCCAATAATTGAATTTATATATGTTTTTTTATTTTTTAAAAATTGTATATACTCTTTATTCCATTTTACTAAATAACATTCATTTTCTATATACTTCAATATATTAAATAATTCTAAAATTTCATTAATTTTATATGATTCTTTTTCTTCCGTATTTTCTGAAAAATATTCTTCTATTTTTTTCAAGTTATATCCTGATCCTAAATCTGATTTAGAATAAAATTTAATTCCATATTCCATATATTGCTCCTAACAATTTTATTTTCAAACATATTTTTATTATATACTAATCCCACTATTCTCCCTCTTTACTTTTAGCCCTACTCTTATAAACATTTGCTTTATTCTTACAAGCCAAGCTATCATA
>CAYJGO010000106.1:0-5009 GCA_964369855.1 uncultured Treponemataceae bacterium
CAGATTGCATTTCAACAACATCAGGGACTGTTCCCCAAATGTTTGCTTTTCCTTTTGCTGTGTACTCATCAGCAAGTTCACCCATAGGGCTTGAAGGTGTAATAGGATAGATAGAAATAACTTCACTTAACGCATGAGCTACGTGTCCCGCAGCTGTATTCCCGTCAATCATTACAATGTTTTTGTCTGCCATAAAACCGTCCTTTATATTTTAAGTTTATACTACTAAAAACTAGTATATTATACATCTGTTTTAATAAACTTTCAAGAGGAAAAATTGTAAGAATAATATTTTTTTAGTGGTGTTTACATCTGTCAAAAATAAGAGTATAATTGTTGTATTATAACAAGTTAGAGGTGTAACATGGAGCGATGCAAGTGGCCAAATTTAGAAAATAATAAGCTTTATGAAGAATATCATGACAGTGAATGGGGAGTTGCATCATATGATGATAATTACTTGTTTGAAATGTTTGTTTTGGAGTCATTTCATTGCGGGCTTTCATGGTTATTGATACTTAAGAAACGTGAAAATTTTAGAAAAGCTTTTGATAATTTTAATGCGATAATAATTTCTACTTATGATGAAAAAAAAATTGATTCGCTTATGGAAGATACTGGTATTGTTAGAAATAGGGCAAAAATCCTTGCTACAATTGCTAATGCAAAGGCATTTTTAAAGATTCAAAAAGACTTTGGAAGCTTTAACTCTTATATTTGGTCTTTTACGAATAATACCGTATTTCGACAGCCTTTTGATGGAATAACTGATCGCAACGAGTTATCCAACATTGTATCCAGTGACCTAAAAAAACGAGGTTTTAAGTTTATGGGAACCGTTACGTGCTTTTCGTATCTAGAGGCGATAGGGGTAATGAACAACCATGCTCCTTATTGCTGTTGTTGGAAGGAGTAGAGTGGTAGCTCTTATAATTCACATAAAGTATGATATACAATTCGTCTGACAGCTTTGATTAAAAAGCATAAAATGACAGAAGATTATATAAAATCTCGTTATATAACCCTTACAATCTAAGTACGCCACGTAAGATAACACATTATGAATATCATGTGGAAATTAGATAAAGCAATCCCAGTGAAGTTTCTTATAGTTTCATTTTATTATCATATGATAAGGTGAGATTGTCCATTTTTAGGCAAACAGGGTAATATGTGCATTAAATAAACTTATAATCAGTTATTAATAAATCTTGGTTTTGTTTTAGGGACTTTAGTGACAGAGGTATTTTATTTCCAACACATATTAAAAGTGTGGTATACTAACTGTGAGAGGAATGCATATGAACGGTTTACGAAAACAAAAAAATTGGCTTGGCTTTGCCATTATTGCCTGTGTGTTGTTTTTATTTCCCTTAGAAAGCTCAGCAAGCTCTGATATGCATATAAATAATGTTTCTTTGCGTATTATTTCGGTAATTTTGTTGCAGTGCTATTGTTTGGAGTAAAAGAAATTGCTAAAATAGTAGTATTAATTTTTGTTATTGGATTGTTCTTTTCAATTTTTTTGATTGTAAGTAATTCGATGGAAGTGTTTGGATTTATTGCCTTAGGCTGTGTTATTACTAGTTTTTATTTACAAAGAAACTTTAGTTTGTCTTCTTTACGAAATGAAACAGGATACCACTATTCAAGAAATCTAATCTTATAAAATTATACTTTTACCAAATAAAGGAGTTTTCATGGCATCAACATATACACACTATAAATTTGCTGACGATGTCTTACAGGCATTACCATCCACTATTTCTGAAATAATAAAAAGGGAGAGGCAGCTTTATGATATTGGCTGTCACGGTTCAGATTTATTTTTTTATTATAACCCGCTAAGCAAAAACGAGGTAAATTCTTTTGGCCATGAACTTCATGATAAAAAGGCCATAGAGTTTTTTACCCACTGTGTTAGAGTATTAGGAACAACATATGAGGAAACAACTCTGAGTTATGTATTAGGCTTTGTTACTCACTTTGCCCTAGACTCGTGCGTTCATGGCTATGTCGAACGTAAAGCCCAAAGTGTAACTGATGCAGACTTTGACCATGGAACTATCGAGGTTGAATTTGATAGGTACCTTTTAGTTCAAGAAGGCAAGGATCCTATTAGGAGCTCTCTTATAAAACATATTGTGCCCTCAAAAAAGAATAGTCGTATAATTGCAAAAGTATTTCCAAATATAGGTTTTGAAAAAACGTTTACTGCTCTTAAGTCTATTGTTATGTTTAATAATATTCTTAATGCACCATCAAAGATAAAAAGGCATATTGTGTTCTTTTTATTAAAGGTATTAGGAAAGTATGATTCACTGCGAAGTCAAATAATTAGCTTCGATGGGGACGCTCGATGTGTGGAAACAAATGCTGAGCTTCAAAGGCGCTATAATGAGGCCATACCTATAGGAGTAGGTTTAGTCACAAATTTTTTTGATGCATGCACAAGTAAGAAGATGTTATCTGAGCGATTTAACAAAACTTTTAGTTGGGAAGACAACGAATAGGGTAGGTAAGAACTGATGTACGAACTGATACAAGTTGGTAGTAAAACGTATTATATTGCGTGCCCTTCAAAGGTTGGTGTGTATGTGTTGGATGATAATTTGGTTTGTTTAATTGATAGCGGAAGTGATATTTATAGTGCTAAAAAAATATATAAGGTTTTGCAAGAAAAAAACTGGAATATCGCAATGATTATAAATACACATTCTCATGCAGACCATATTGGGGGAAATGCATATTTTCAAGAAAAAACCTCGTGTTCAATATATTGTGTTGGTCAAGAAAAGATATTTATTGAATATTCTGAGTTTGAGGCAAGCTATCTTTTCGGTGGGTTTCCCTGTAAAGATTTAAGAAACAAATTTTTATCTGCCACAAAGAGCAATGTTAAGGACCTTACAGAATCTGTACTCCCTTCTGGTTTAGAGTGCATCAACTTAGATGGACATTCTTTTTCACAAATTGGAATTAAAACTGATGATGATGTGTGGTTTTTAGCAGATGCCATAACTACTGAAGAAATTATGCAAAAGTATCATGTAATATTTTTGGTTGATGTTCATAAAACACTTGAAAGTCTAGATCGAATTAAAACATTAAAGGCACAGCTTTTTATTCCATCTCATGGAAATGTGTGTGAAGCTATAATTGAGTTGGCAGAAAAAAATTGCAAAAAAATGTATGAAATTATTGATTATTTATTAGAGACTTGTAAAAATTTTAAGAGTACTGAAATGATTATAAAAAGTATATTTGACCATTATAAACTTACAATGACATTTTCTCAAAACGTTTTAATTGGAAGTACAATACGCTCTTATTTGTCCTATCTATATGATAGAGGTCAGATTCAAGTAGTATTTGAAAATAATATGTTGTTGTGGAAAACTGTTTAAAACAATAAAGGTCGATTATTAACATCGACCTTTTATTTACGGTTTAGATAGCACCGTTATTATCATTCCAATTATCTGTAAGGCTTACAACCTTTTCTTTTAATGCTGGGTCGACATCTTCACCAAAACTACTTGCAGCATATGACCATTCAATCCATGAGCCATCATAGTTATAAATATTATCTACACCGAGTATTTCCATTAACACTCTTTGAGTAAAAGAAGAGCGAACTCCAGATTGGCAAATTGTAATTATTTTTTTACCATCAATAACATCTCCATAAATTTCTTCAAGTTCAGCTCTAGATTTTATGGTTTTAGTATCACTATTTACAGCATCTGTCCATTCAATATGCACAGAACCCTTTAGAGAACCTGTACCGTATGCACCACTTGAAGATCCGGTTCTTTCACCATTATATTCACCAGTACTTCTTGTATCAATAACTACCCATTCATCAGGATTTTCAAGAGCCATGATGACATCGTCAATATTCGCATTTAACTCATCAACATTCCATTCGTTTACAGTAAAGTCTCCTATTTTTTCTTGCTTAGCAAGTTCAATGTCTTTACCAGTTTCAAACCCTGCAGCTTTCCATGCATTCAAACCACCATCTAAGTAAAGTACATCCAGCCCCATTAGTTCAAGTTGCCAACCAAAGCGTGTCATATCATGCATGCTTCCAGTTGAGTATACAACAAATAAATCGTCTTCTGAAATGTCACCTCTTGATAATAGGTCTTCCATTTCTTCTTTAGTCTTTCTGTAGCCACCAAATACAGGGCTTAATGCTTCTGGATTTCCAGATCCTGAATAATCGGGCCTCCACACTCGATATGTTCCATCGATGGGAGTGGATTCGTCTGTTAATGGAATAAGTGCTTTTGCTGAACTTAATACCCCAAAAAGAGTTACATCATCCCTTGTCTCAAGTAAGCTTTTCAAATCTGTTGCAGTGATAAACTTTGTTCCTTCAAGTTCAGGATTGGAGCTTACAACAGCCGGTTTTTGGCTACATGAGAACACTATAGCAATCATAATTAATGATGCTAAGACAACTAATAATTTTTTCATACTTTACCCCTAAAGAGATTTTATATTTCCACTTTTGTGGTTTTGAATTATAATTTTGCAACGCAGTTCATAACCCAAAAAAATACCTTACTTAGTTTCTATTTTTATACCTTTCTTTTTAGCTATTGCTTTTGGAATGAGGGATACTAAAAATAGAACAACACCTGCAATTGCAAATTGAACTAACAGCCGAACTGAAAATCCGTTTGTTGCTATTTCGCCAGCCATATAGGCATAAATAAAAGAACCCGGTGTCATTGTAATAAATGAAACCACAATATAGGTTATTATATTCATGGATGTACATCCATAGGCATAGTTTTGCACGTTATACGGAAAAATTGGTACTAAACGTGTGAGAATTAAAAAGCTTGTACCATTTTCTCTCACTCCATTATCAATTTTTTTAAACAGAGGATTATCTTTGAATTTTTCTTCAATTGTGCCGCGTGCAATATATCTTGCGACGATAAAAGCAGCTGTAGCACCTGCAGTTCCAGCTATCATTGATAAAATTCCACCTA
>CAYJGO010000107.1:0-4940 GCA_964369855.1 uncultured Treponemataceae bacterium
TCTTTCTTGAGAATGAAAATATTTTAGGGAATGAATTTGAATAATTTTGAAAAAAAAACAGGTAAATTTTCTCTTTGTAATATAAAACGTGCATCTGTTTTGTGTGCGGTGTTGTTTTGTGCCGTGAGTGTATGGGCTGTGGAGTATACGTGGGAAGGGTCTGTAGATACTGATTGGCAGAATAGTAACAACTGGCGGATTCCAGATGTAGGTTTGGGGGTGATACCAACAGTTCCTCCAGCAAGTTCAGATACTGTTACTATTCCTAGCTCAAAAATAAATTACCCAGCATTAACAGATGATATTTTTACGCCTGGGATTGGTGCTGTTACAATAGAAGCTGGGGCTAGCCTTGATACTGGGGCGTTTAGTTTTACTGCTACAACTATCATTAATAACGGAATCTTTCGTTCTTCAGGCGGAACGATAACGGCTACAACTATTCCTGGTACAACAGGAGCTTGGAATATTGCAGGGCTTATAACAACAACAGAGACTCAAACCTATGGGGGGAGTGTTACCACGGGAGGGACCCTAACTCTTAGGGCAACAAATGTTATTTTTCCTGCTAGTTCAGAACAAACATTAACACTTGGTGGTGACGTCACCATTGATAAGAATTTATATACACACACAGAAGGATCTAGAACACTTACCATCAGTTTGAATGGCTTTGGTTTAACCGTCGATGGAATCGTTTCCCTTACAGATGAAGACTTAGATCCAGATCAAGATGCAACTGTTAATGTAACAGGTGGAGGAAGTATAACCGTTAATGAATTGACTTCCAATTTTGATGGAAATAATAGGTTAAATATGGGGGATGCTTCTCTTGAAGTAACAGGGAACTTTAGTGTTTATAACGATAATGATAGTGTTTCTGGAGCGTATACAATAGACAGTCGTTCCTCCATTAGTATTGGAAATATTATTGGTGGTACGCAAGGAAGTAGTGGTTTTACCACTGTAACTATTAGCGCTCAAACGCTTGATATTTCTAGTATTTCAGTGTTATCTTCGCTTACAAATAACACTATTTACAATTTTTCAACAACAGGTGCAACGAGTTTTTCAGGAAGTCTTAACGTAGGAACACTGACTATTACCGCAGACACTATTGCATTGAATGGGTCTGTAACAGCAACAGGGAATCAAACATATAATGGTGATATAACGCTTGGCTCGAATACAACCCTTTCAGCTCCGAGTCAAACTGTTGAGTTTGGAGGAAGTGTTACTGGCCCCTCTCGCAGTTTAAGCATTGATGCTGGGACTTTGCGACTTAATGCTACAGGAGAGCAAACAATAAGTGTTTCAGATGAACTAGACTTTACTGGGGATTTTACAAAGGCTACTACAGCGGAAACGATATTTACAAGTGGCTTTAATCATACTGGCGGTAGTGCCTCGCTGCAAGGAACTATTGTAGCAGGTGCAAATGGATTAACGTTTGCAGGTACAACCACTCTTGGTGGGGCAACAACACTTACAGCCAGTGGGCAAACTATAAACCTCAATGGACCTGTAGGCGGGGGAAATGACTTAATTATTACAGGTGCAAGTGAAGCAAACATTGAACAGGAAATAAAAGCTTTAACTAGTGTGAATATAACTGCCACAAACATAAACCTAAATAATGGCTCTGTTACTACCTCTTTGGCGCAAACCTATAATGGACAAGTTAGAAGAACGAGTGTAGGAGATATTAGTGTAAATGGCAGTGCAATTACCTTTGGTGGTGCTGTGGGCGGTGATATTACTAATCTAACGGTAACAGGAACTGTAAGTGTTAACGGTGGCACGGTTGCTACATCTGGGAATCAAACATATAGCGATGATGTTACGCTTGGTAACGATACAACTTTTACATCAAGTGGTGGTAATTTATCCTTTGGGAATATGTTTCTTGGTGGCTCATTATCTGATGCAACATTGAGTTCAGGCACTGATGCTGATGATGCAATAACTATTAGCGGCGCAGTAAGTGATGTTAGAGCATTTACCGTTACATCACCGACCATAAACATAGCATCGGTTAGCACACCTGCAAACACCCCTGTGGGAGATGAGGGAAGACAAGACTATAATGGTGATGTTTATTTTACCGGAGATGCAAATCTGTCTGCTATTGGCACACTGAGCTTTTCAGGAAATATAACTAATTCTGGTGGGCTTGGGCTTTCTGGTTCCGGACTTATTTTTGACGGTGCCTCAGATCAAACTATTGAAGTAGGAAGTACCCCTCTTACCTTTGCAGGGTCTGTTACCAAAAATACAACAACAACGCTCGCCTTTACCAATGGCTTTAGTCAAACAGGAAACCATGCGGTTTCTCTTAACGGAAGGATAGAAACAACAAACGGCCTTTTAAGCTTTGAAGGAGATACAACTCTGTTTGGAGATACAACCATTGCAGCTGGCACTCAAGATGTAAGCTTTGGTGGAACAGTTAATGCAAAAGATGCAGGAGCACAGTTTTTAAATGTAGTAAGTGCAGACACCGTCTCTTTTGGGGGAGTTGTTGGAACTACAAGGCTTGAGTATGTTAATGTAACGGCAAATATCATCAACATGGAGGGAGAAAGTGTTACAACAAGTGGGGCACAAACCTACACAGGGGTTGTGACGCTTGGGGGCATAACAGATGATGTTATTATAACTGTAATAAATGTAGGTGATATCAATTTTTCATCGACAGTAAATGGTAGCAAGAACCTTACTATTTCAGCAAGCGGTGATGATGTTTTTTTTGAGGGGGAAGTTGGAAATATAACACCTCTTTCAAATATAAGCATTGTAACTGGAAGTATACATATAAATGGCGGAAGCGTATCAACAAATGGAGCTCAGTCTTATTCTGGGGTGACAACGTTTAATAAAAACACTAGCCTTACCGCCCGAAATGGGGCAATAGGCTCAGACGTTAGTTTTATTGGCAGCTTGAATGGTGCCACTAGTGCAACAAGTCCAAGTTTTGATGTAGGAACAAGCAGTGCTAGAATAGGTGAGTTTACAATTACAGGTGCAGTGGGTTCAAATATTGGAGATTTTGATATTTATGCAAGTGATAGCATTGTTTTTGGAGGAACAGTATCGCTTGGGGGAGAAGCCGTTTTAAATACAACAGCTAATGATATAAGCTTTTCTGGAATCACAACACTTGGAACAAGCTCAACTTTAAGTGCACCTAATGGAAATATAACTTTTAGTGCATCCGCAAGTGTAAATGGCGCAAGTGGAACGAATGAACTTACTGTAACAGGAAACAATGTTACATTTGGTGCAGCAGTAGGAAATATAAGTCAGTTTGAAACTATAGACGTTAATGCAACAAGTGCTGTTTCCTTTGACTCGAGCCTCAGAATGGCAGACAGCGGAACTTTTACTGTAGATTCTACAAACAACGGAGTTTTATTTGCAGGGTCAGCTGCTTTAGGGCAAAGTGCAACAATAAATGCACCTAATGAAAATATTCGCTTTAGCTCTGCCGTTTCTGGACAGACTCTTAGCCTAGAGGCAAGCGATGCAATAAACGATGGTATTGAGTTTAATGGCAATGTAACACTTGAGTCTTTAAGTGTTACTGCAGGCGATGTGTACATAACAGGTGCAAGCATTTTAACTGAAAATGATGGAACTGTGCGTTTCCCTGGAAATCTGTTTATCGTTGCAGGTAGTGGTAGTGTTAGCTTTACAGGAATCCCAACCGTTACTGTTGAAAAAAACTTTGTTCTGTTTTCAGGCAATGTAACACTGGGAGCATCTCTTACAACTGGCAGTGATGTTGTTTTATTTGGATCAAGCTATGAAGGTGATTACACAGGATCTCCTGGTAATGTTACTGGGTTGTTTCAATATAAACCACCGGCTCCTTTTTCACGCCCATCGGAGGCAGAAGCGCCAACGTTAACATTTCCGATTACAACACCTTGGAATACAAAACCTATTCCCCAAGAGTCTACAGGTGGTTTTGGGGGGTCTTTAGGAAGCCTTTTTGGAAAAACAATTACCGTTGGCAAAAACTTCTATGCAAATGGTATTTCTATAACGGGTGGCGGAGGAACTCTTAGTATTCCAAATAATGATAATGCAACTACTTCTTTTGCAGAAGTATATGGAGGGACGATTAACAATTTAAACGTAAGTGGTGGGTACCTCTCTGCAGCAGGACTAACTGGAACAGGCAACACAAACGTAGACTTTACTCGTCCAAGAATTTTAAGTGCTAGAACGGTAAGCGATAATTTAATTCATGTTACCTTTTCTGAGCTTATAGAAAACTCAAACAATGAAATATCGGCTGCACTTGCTGCTTTAAAAGTTAACACTCGAGGAGTGTACACGGCTGGAGCTGTTTTTACGGCTGTCTATAGAGATGCAGATGGAAATACCACTAGAGGGCAAGGAGATCTTAGGGAGTTTTACCTAGAAGTAGATTATGATGATTCATGGAACACCGATGCTACAGGGGATTCCCCTGGGGATGACGATAGTACAAATAAAGAAGGTATTCATAAAGAGGTTCACGCAAGTATTCATATTCCAATAGCATTAACTACGCTTTATGAAACCCTTCGTGATGAACATAAAAACCGCATTGAAACGGTTAACTTCACAGGTACAGATGATGATACTGCGCCTGTTCTTGCTGCTGTATACACAGGACAAGAGATGCATGTGCCTTTTTCAAGCCAAGCTTCGAGGCCTTATGATGCACATAATTTTATAGAGCTTAGATTTTCTGAGGCAGTAGATATTACAAAGACTTCTGGTGACGTTATTCTTGATACTGAACTTAATGAAAGAGTAACAGCTGATTTTGGTGAAATTACAGAAAGCGGCACTGGCCTAGAAATTGCGGGGCTCATCACAATACCTAGTGGAAAACTTAAAACAGGTTCTCGGGATAAATTAGGTGTTGTAATACCAGATGATTCTAC
>CAYJGO010000108.1:0-1251 GCA_964369855.1 uncultured Treponemataceae bacterium
TATAGAGGAATTTCCTGAAGCAAATATAGATAGTGTTTTTCAGAATTTGGCAATGTCTAAAAAAATAATGATATACGAAACAGCAATACGCCGAGCTCGCGATACAAAATCGCAAATAGACGAGCAAGTTGCTCACATAGATAGAATAGAATATAGCCTTGTACGACACGAAACAGAGTGGCATCGCAAATTTACACTGTCTTTTGCCTGTTTTATTTTCTTCTTTATAGGAGCGCCGCTTGGTTCTATTATTCGTAAAGGAGGAATAGGAATGCCAGTAGTTATTTCGGTTATTTTCTTTATTATATATTATATAATAGATACAAGTGGATACAAAATGAGTAAAGAAGGTGTTTGGGAGGCTTACGCAGGTATGTGGTTATCATCGGCTATTTTGTTTCCTATAGGTGTTTTTTTAACATACAAAGCAACTTCCGACTCTGCATTGCTAAACGCTGATGCATACACCAAATTCTTTAAGAAAATATATATCAATTTAGGATTGAACAAACTTTTTGAAAAGAAAAAATAATTTTAAAAACTTTTTTTAAAGTGAAATATGATTGTGGGGCTTGATATACTGTGTATTATCGAGTGCAATGCGCAATTAAAGATAAAATCTATTCACAAAAAAATAACAAATCAATAATTTGTAATAAATGATAAGCTATTTGCAGGTAGAGAATTTAAGTAAACGATTTGGCGAACAAGTCCTTTTCGAAAACATAACTTTTGGTGTAGGAAAAGGCGATAAGGTTGCCCTAATAGCTAAAAACGGAATGGGTAAATCAACCCTACTTCGCATTATTGCACAGCAAGATACAGCCGAAAGCGGAAGCGTAATATTTAGAAACGATTTAAAGGTAACAATGTTGGACCAAGATCCAGATTTGAATCCTGAAAACACAATATTCGAAGAAGTATTTAATTCTAACGACCCCACACTTAGCCTTATTCGTAAATACGAACATGCGCTTAATACGAACAATACAACAGAATTAGAGGCGCTTATTCCTGAAATGGATGCACATTCGGCGTGGGATTACGAAAGCAATATAAAAAACATACTATCGGTACTAAAGGTAGATATGTTTGATAAAAAAATAGCACATCTTTCGGGAGGTCAACGTAAGCGAGTAGGTTTAGCAAAAGTTTTGATTAGCAATCCAAGTTTTGTTATTTTTGATGAGCCTACAAACCACCTTGATATTGAGATGACAGAATGGCTCGAAGAATATCTTAGCAAATCGA
>CAYJGO010000108.1:1261-4914 GCA_964369855.1 uncultured Treponemataceae bacterium
CCAACTTGGGCTGTATTCGTATAGTGGAAATTACAGCTACTACCTGCAAAAGCGTTCCGAGCGTATTGAAAACCGCAATGCCGTAATCGACAAGGCAAAAAACCTGCTGCGAACCGAACAAGAATGGATGCGACGAATGCCTAAAGCACGTAGTCATAAAGCACAATTTAGAGTCGATAATTTTCATAGAATAAAAGAAGTAGCATCGCAAGATATTAGCGAAAAAAAAATAGAACTCGACATAAAAGGGCAGCGCTTAGGTTCTAAGATTTTGGAGCTCGAAAACCTAACCAAAAGCTACGACAATAAGTTTATGGTTAAAGACTTCTCGCATAAATTTGTTCGTGGCGATAAAATTGGAATTGTTGGTAAAAATGGCGTTGGAAAATCTACTTTTTTAAATATTATTACTCAAAATATAGAGCCCGATAGTGGTAGTATTTCTATTGGCGAAACAGTGGTGTACGGCTACTACAAGCAAGATGGAATTAATTTTAAAGAGGGCGACAGAGTAATTGACGTAGTAAAAAATATTTCGGAACGAATAAGCGTAGGTAAGCGCGAAATGAGCGCATCGCAGTTTCTCGAATATTTTATGTTTACTGATAAACAGCAATACTCGCTTGTAGCCAAGCTTAGCGGTGGTGAAAAACGTAGATTGTATTTGCTTACAGTGCTTATTAGCAATCCTAATTTTTTAATTTTAGATGAACCAACCAACGACCTTGATATTGTAACTCTTAATGTGTTAGAAGAATATCTTCAGGGTTTTAAAGGTTGTTTGCTAATAGTTTCGCACGATAGGTTTTTTATGGATAAAGTAGCAGACCGTGTATTTGCTTTTAAAGGCGATGGTGTAATAAAAGATTTTCCTGGAAATTATACCCAATATAAAAACAAAGAGGAAGAAGAAAAAGAAGCTATAAAAAAAGAGAAAAAGCCTGAAACTAAAGTAGAAACAAAAGCACTGCGAACAGAAAAAAAAGCAAAGCTAAGCTTTAAGGAACGCAACGAATTTGAGCAATTAGAAAAAGATATGGAACTGCTTAATACCGAAAAATCGGAAGTGGAAACAGCACTTAGCTCAGGAACATTATCAAACGATGAGCTAATGAAATACTCGCAACGAATATCGGAAATAATAGACGCTTTAGACGAAAAAGAAATGCGCTGGCTCGAATTGAGCGAGATAGAAGGCTAAATAAAATAAATTCATCGAAACTGTGGCAAGACTTTAACATACAAAACATTTACTTATGAAACTTAAAACTATAATATTATTGATGATTTTGCTTATTCCTTCGTTAGAGTCAAAAGCACAATATAGCCAAGCTAATGCGTATAAAAATAGTAGTTTAGATTCATTGGCAACTAAATACAACCAATACAGCTTTGATGTTCCTGCTATTCTTATAGGAACTGGTATTGTAACATATCAGTTCGATAAGCATTTTTATGGAATAAGGGACAACTATTTTTCAAATTTTGAGCATAGTTACGACGATTACACCCAATATTTGCCTGCTATTGCAATGTATGGAATGAAAGCAGCTGGAGTAGAAAGTCGCAGCACATGGAAAGAAATGATTGTTGCCGACGTATTTAGCATATTAATAGTAGGAGCAACCGTTAACGGATTAAAATATACTATACGCAAACAGCGCCCCGACAAATCAGCAAGAAACTCATATCCATCGGGGCATACAACTACTGCATTTATGACAGCTACAATGCTTCACAAAGAGTATGGACATTTAAGTCCGTTGGTGAGCTTAGGAGCGTACAGCTGTGCTGCCGTTACAGGATTTACACGACAATTGAACAATAGACACTATATGAGCGATGTAATAGCTGGAGCAGGAATTGGAATATTATCGGTTGAGGTTGGTTATCTGCTTTCCGACCTTATTTTCAGAAGAGCAAACGAAACTACATATTTAACGCCTCCAAATACAAGCGATAGCAAGCCTTCGTTTATAGGTGTACAAATGGGAGTTAAAGGCAATTTGAATGATTTTAACTTAAGCGATGGTAGAGAATTAACAGTTGATTATGGAAGCTATGTAGGTTTAGAAGGTGCTTGGTATTTTAATAAAAATTGGGGTGTAGGTGGTCAAACTAACATTTCGTCTTATGCTTACGGTATCGATAACCAAGCACAAACTCTTGGTTTAGGAATGCTATCCGCAGCCGTGGGAGCATATTTTTCGCAACCATTATCATCTTGTTTTAGAATAGAAACAAAAGGACTTGTAGGAGGTAGTTGGGTTCAAGAAAAAGATATTTCGGAGTATAACGTAAGCATCAACAATAATTTAAACTATACCTTAGGAACTGCTTTTTCTTATTGGAGTAAAGAAAATTTAAGTTTTAAATTGTTTGGCGAGTACAAACTTATGCCAAATGTTATAAATGACAAATCGAGTAGCGAGCTAACTATAGGGTTATCGGTGAATTATATGCTGAATAATTAATATGGTTCTATAACGAACTCTATGGATAAAATAGGAGAACCCGCGGCAAGCGGGTTATTACACGTTGTTTAGTAAAACGGGGGCGGGAAAGGCCGGGCGTACCACCGCATTGCCCCCCCCACACCAACACGATTGCACTGTCACCCCAAACTTGATTTGGGGTCTCCTTCATTACTTAGATAAAGTTGTTTATGCTTTAAAAGCTATTAATATTTAGTATTACCCATACAAAACGTTAAAGAGCCATTAATATTAACATTGCAAATGTATCAACGCAAGTTTTTTGTGCAACAGTTGAATAATAAATTATTTACGTATGAACATAACAAAACACATAATTAACACACTTTTAGTTATTGCACTTGTGCTATTAAGTTGTTGCACGCCCAAATCTAACCAAACAAAATCTATATCCGAAGAAGAAAAATCTATTCCAAAAGGTTCGTACGAACGAAATGTAAAAGGTATAGTAGAAATAGAAACGTACGACCATTACAATCGCAAGCTAAATACAGGTTATGGATTTTATATTGCGCCTAAGCTATTAGTTACCAACCTTAATTTTATAAAAGGAAGCTATAAAGCCAAAGTAGCAGCAGTAGGCACCGACGATTATTACGATGTAGCAGGATATACAGCCTACGACTTAAACAATAACCTTGTGATACTAAAAACATGGCGCGATAATATTAACTATCTTCATTTGAATAAAGCTATAAAAAACATTCCCGATTCGGCTACTTCTGTTTATCGCAAGTCGCGAAAAATGTTTTTATTCAAAGCTGCTGTTAAAAAAAACAATGCCGATTCGGCTGTAATTTATCAATTAGACAAAAACATACCTCAAGGACTTCCAGCCTTTACTATTTTGCACCATTTAGTTGGTTTTGTACAGCAAACAGAAAGCAATACAAACATAATAATTCCAGCAAGCTATATCCAAAACCTTAGCAAAAAGCAGCTAAAAGAACAAAAACCTATTATTGAATTAGCAGCAAAAACAAATAAAATTTACCCAAGTTACAAAACCATTAAAGGCTTTAAGATTAATACCACAATGGGTAATTTTTCTGTAAAGTTGTACAACGAAACGCCTAAATTTCGCGATAACTTTATAAAACTTGTGAGCGATAATTTTTACGATAGCTTGCTTGTGCATAGAGTATTAAAAAACTTTCT
>CAYJGO010000109.1:0-4845 GCA_964369855.1 uncultured Treponemataceae bacterium
AAACATCATCCTTGCCAGAAGACGGCTCAATTTTAAAAATTCCTCGTGATGTAAACGACCCAATTTTTATGGATGGGCCTGCAGTATTCTTAGCGGCGGTTAGAGGAATGAGCGATAGCTTACGACTTACATGCGAAGAAAATACCATTACCTCAAGCGATATTGATTTGGTTGTACCGCACCAAGCAAACCAACGAATTATTGATGCTGTTCGAAAAAAGATGAAAATTTCAGAAGATAAGGTATACTCGAATATTGCAGAATATGGTAACACATCGAGCTGTACTATTCCTATTGCACTTGATGACATCTTCCAAGGAGGTACAAAGGGCAATATTGCGCTATGTGCTTTTGGCGCAGGTTTTACCATTGGATCTTGCTTGTTAAGACTATAAAAATTTCATAATA
The DNA here is from genome assembly GCA_964369855.1 of uncultured Treponemataceae bacterium. Lineage (GTDB taxonomy): Bacteria > Spirochaetota > Spirochaetia > Treponematales > Treponemataceae > CAYJFX01. Next base: position 409 of record CAYJGO010000109.1, read on the forward strand.
TAGAGGGGGGGTATAACAAACCCCCTTTTGAAATTTTGCCTTGTCAATATTCAAAAAATTTAGTATATTTAAATCCTATTGTGAAAAAAATTATTATAGTTTTTATTATATTATTTAGTAGTATCATTGAACTTGCTGCACAATCTCAATTCAATCCTGATAGTGAACTTTTGCAGGCAGCTAATCTTGGCGAAAACATGAGTGACAGTGAGTTTATGTACTATGCCCTGTATGTTTCGGATGTTCCTAAAGAGGCTATTCCCTCATACCTGCAAAAATATTCATCTTTAGCGCAAAATCTTCATCGAGATATTCTTTCTAAGAATATTACTGACGACTTTAAAATTGCTGAGTATATTTTAACTTTTTTACACAATACTCAATTTAAGTCATATCAAGAAACTGTTACAAACCTAAATGTTTTATTTGATAGAGGAATATACAATTGTGTTTCATCGAGTGTATTATTTTACGCTCTTTCCATGCGCTATTCCTTACAAGTAGGTGGTGTCAAAACCCATGATCATTCTTTTTGTACTATCTCATCAAATGGAAAGACAATTGATGTCGAAACAACTACTATTTATGGCTTTAATCCAGGTGAAAAAAAAGAATTTGCAAACTCATTTGGCCAAACCGGCTTTGTATATACCCCACCATCAAACTACACAAACAGGACCAGTATCGGCAAGCTTGATATGCTAAGCCTCATTATACAAAATAACATTGTGGAGTTGCAAAAACAACGTAAATTTAACCAAACTATTTATTTAGCCATAGATATGTATACCCTACTTCAAGACTCACATTCGCTTACTACCCTTTTGAATGAATTTGGTAATTATACATCATATATGTCGATCAATAAGCGATTTGAAGAGGGTATACAGTTTTTAAGTGAAGCACATTCCATTTACGGTAATACCCAACATTTTCAATCTTTAGTTACCTTATTATACCATAATGCGATGGTTACCCTTATAGGTAGTGGCCAAGAACAAGTAATACGGAAAAATCTCCCCACTGCACAAAAACTAAGTGATACTTATTCTTTAAACTCACTTGTATCACAGGAAACTCGAAACGAAATGTCTGAGCTCTTAACATACGCTACTCTCATCACTTTTGTTCATGAAAACTCATTTACTATCTCAGTAGATAAAGTAAAGTCTTTTTCAAGCCAAAATCTTATAACAGAAAAAATACGCAATGATTTACTTTTAAATATTTTTTCAAGTGAATTAAAACATTTACTTGATTCGAAAAATTGGACTGAAGCTTTAATCGTAGCAAATACAGCAGTTGTTGATATGAGTAACGATGCCAGAGCAATTACCCAACTTAATAATGTAGAACACAATATTGCAACATATTTTCATAATCAATTTGCAGCATATTTTAATGCAAAGAATTATGGGCAAGCAAAAAAAATTCTTGAAGAAGGTCTATCGTTTGTCCCCAAAAGTAGAGTTTTACTTTCTGATGTTCGTACATTAGATTCTGTATACTAAATATTCCCATTAAGCAAAAAATATCACTTGCTATTTTAGAAATCTGTGATACAATATATATGTAGAGTATCATAAACTTAGGAGCAGTGAATATGAAATACCAATATGATATAGCAGTAATAGGTGCAGGTAGTGCTGGGCTAGTTGTAGCTTCTGCGGGTGCCTCAATGGGAGCTCGAGTTCTACTTGTTGAAAATAGAAAAATGGGCGGTGATTGTCTAAATTATGGTTGCGTGCCAAGCAAAGCATTTTTAAAATCAGCTCATTTAGCTCAAAAAATTAAAAAAGCAGATAAATACGGATTATTATCTGCATCATTCAAACCATCCCTTGAAAAAATAATGGGACGAGTACGAAGCGTAATTGCTGAGATTGCACCACATGACTCAGTAGAAAGATATGAGTCACTAGGTGTTACTGTAAAAAAAGGCTCTGCCTATATAGTAAATAAAAATACTATCAAGGTAGGAAAAACCTTATATACAACAAAAAAGATTGTTATATCGACAGGGTCTCGTGCAGCTACACCTCCAATTAAAGGACTTGATACTATAAAGTATCTTACAAATGAAACAATTTTCTCTTTAAAAAAACAACCGAAAACACTTATAGTTCTTGGCGGTGGTCCAATTGGTTTAGAACTAGGACAAGGTTTTGCCCAATTGGGAACAAAGGTTCATGTAATAGACAAAGGTGAAAATTTGTTTGCAAAAGATGACCCTGATGTATCGGATATAATGAAAAAAGCGTTAACAAAAGATGGCGTTGTCCTTCACCTTAATTCTTCCATAGATGAATTATCCCAAAAAGATAAGACCATAACAGTTAAAATCACAACGGGATCTAAATCTTCAAAAGTAACAGGGGATGCCTTATTGTTATCTGTTGGACGTGTTCCAAATTCTGAAGGGTTAGGCCTTCAAGAAATGGGAATAAAAACTGATAGCCGAGGCTTTGTTGTGGTTAACGATAAATTACAAACAAATATCCCAAATATATTTGCTTGCGGCGATATTCGTGGTAAGTTTCAATTCACCCATTCTGCAGGTTATGAAGCTGGTGTAGTTGTAAGAAATGCATTAGTTGCTCCCATTTTTAAGGCTGGATACCATAATATTTCATGGACAACATACACAGTTCCAGAGGTTGCTCATGTCGGTATCACATTGGTAGAAGCTCAAAAGAAAAAAATTTTGAAATATCAATATAAGCTCCCTATTGCTAATAATGATAGAGCAAAGGCTGAAGATGATAGAGAGGGCTTTATTAAGGTTCTTCTTGATAGCAAAAAAAGAATAATTGGAGCCACTATTGTAAGTGAACATGCTGGTAATTTACTCCCCGCTCTTTCATTAATGGTTACAAATCGAATGAAGTTAAGTGCTGCAATCTCAATAATTTACCAATATCCAACTCAAGGAGAAATATTGAAAATGCTTGCGTATGAGGATTTAAAAGTAAGTGCCAAATCATGGCAAAAAGCATTGTTAAAGAAAATAGTGCAACGATAAGAGAAGACAAGAAGGAAGAGGATTATGTTAGACACAAGTGTTAGAAAGTACATTCAAACATCAATGGATGTTGTTGCGAAGTATTCTGGGCTAATCTATTTACACCCTAATATGGTAACAACTCTTGCATTAATTTTTGGCTTGGCAAGTGCACTGCTACTGGGCTTAGGGTATAATATTACGGCTTTTATATTACTCTGGGTTTCTGGCACATTAGATGTTCTAGATGGAACTGTGGCTCGACTCACAAAGAAGAGTTCAAAATTTGGTGCATACTTAGATTTAATCTTTGACCGAATAGTGGAAGCTGCAATTATTTTAGGCCTATTCTTTTTAGCACCGCAATATCCTCTAACATACATGCTCTTTTTTGTGTCAGTTATATTTAACTTTTCAACTTTTATGCTTGCTGGAACTCTTTTTACAAACACAGGTGTAAAAAGTATGCACTACGATGTTGGAATCGCCGAAAGAACAGAAACATTCATCGTGTTTAGTATAGCTATGCTATTCCCAAGCCATATTTTAATTATTCTAAATGTGTTTAATGCTCTTATCTTTGTCACAGGTATCATACGTATGATACGCATTGGAATGATTGTTTCTGAAAAAAAATAGATTAAACTTTAACCCTTAATCGACCGCAACCGATGAGAGGTTTTCTTTATTCAAGAACTCTTCCATCGGTTGAAATTATTACTACTTTCCATGACATTGTTTTTTTACTATTTATTAAAGCATTTTTAACTGCCAGCTCTATCCCTCCACAACAGGGAACTTCCATTCGTACAACAGTAACAGACTTTACATTATTTCTTGCAATAATTTCAGTAAGTTTTTCAGTATAATCACCTGCATCCAATTTTGGGCAACCAATAATAGTAACGCTATTTTTCATAAACTTAGCATGAAAATTTGCATAAGAGAATGCAGTACAATCAGCTGCAACCAATAAATTTGCATTCTCAAAGTAAGGTGCGGTAGATGGAACAAGTTTAATTTGTACTGGCCACTGCATAAGTTCTGATAGAGCTGTATTGTTTTCATTTGCAGCTAGCACTACTGATTTTTTCATTACAGGCTTTTGTGTCATTTTTGCCATAGAGCCTGGGCAAGTAAATACAGGTTTTCTAGAGTTTTCGAGTGCTTCGCTTCCAGTGTTTACAACATCTACATCGGAAAATGTAATCGCTCCAACCGGGCATACAGGAAGACAGTTCCCTATCCCATCACATGAATCTTTTCGCATAACGCGAGCTTTTCCAGCAACCATTTCAATTGCACTTTGCTTACAGGTATTTGCACAAAGACCACAACCTACACATTTTTCTTCATCAATTTGTATTATTTTTTTTGCCATTTTTTTATCCTTATTGATTTTATAACCAGAGTATACTAAAATAGTTACATACAGT
>CAYJGO010000110.1:0-4816 GCA_964369855.1 uncultured Treponemataceae bacterium
TAGAAGGCTATGGTCTTATGCATGTTCTTATTGCAGCCTATGTTAGAACCGTATCTCAATATCCTGGCATTAATAGATTTACCTCTGGCTACAGGGTGTATGCTAGAAACAACATTGAAGTAAGTATGGTTGTAAAAAAGTCCATGTCCTTGTCTGCCCCAGAAAGCGTTGTAAAGTTTTATTTTGACAGAAGCGACACCGTAGATGAGGTATACAAAAATATTAAAACAGCCATTGATGAATATCAGAGTGTTCCAGACGAAGAAAACGACATGGATAAACTTTTACGTGCAGTATTTGTCATTCCTAGAGTGATTTTAAAAGGCATTGTAGGCCTTGTAAATATTTTTGACTACCACGGAAAAATACCTTTATCTGTTTTAAAACTCAGTCCGTTTCACGCCTCTGCTTTTTTTACTTCTACAGGCTCTCTTCGTGTTAATTCGGTGTTTCACCATCTTTACAACTTTGGAAACATTCCAATGTTTTTTTCATTTAGTTCGGCCAGAAAAGAAAACGTACTGGAAAACGATGGTAGTGTTCGAAAGGTTAAATACTTAGATTTAAATATTACCACAGAAGAAAGAATATGCACCGGCTTTTATTATGCAGCAGCTTTTCATGAATTAAAGAAGCTATTAAAAAACCCGCACCTACTTGATAGTCCACCTCAAACAATTTATTATGATCAAGACTAAAAAAAATTAAATAATTTATTATTTTTTATAAAAAAACTACTTTGCCTATTGACTAGTTTTTTGCTTTTTGATATTATATATACATATCGGGCGGCTAGCTCAGCTGGGAGAGCACCTGGTTTACACCCAGGTTGTCGGGGGTTCGATCCCCTCGCCGCCCATAAAACCTTGTGAATTATCACAAGGTTTTTTTTATACTGAAGCTTCCACTTTACTTATATGCTCCGCCCAAACCTTATCCGACTTGGACACATGATTAAGTACCCACTGTAATAAATATGAATAATATCTAGTAACATCATCAAAAGACTTCGTATCTAATTCGCGTATAAATAAATTTATTTCACTAATAAAAGCCTGATGTTGTACTTTGTGTAAATCATAACCTGTGTATCCAAAAAAATACATCAAGCGCTCTTCATGTTCAAAATGATAAACAGTATAGTCCAGTACTTTATTAAATAAACTATCTTTGCGTTTATTATACTCACCAAAATCTAAGTAGAGAACATCATACAACTCATTAATAATACTTACTAGTTTTTTATGTTCGACATCTATTTCTTGTATTCCTATTAAATACGAATCGTTCCAACTAATCTTCTTAAATTCTACCATTTTGATACCTCATCCAATTTTAATTCTTTTATTAGTATACCACACTTTTTGATATATATCACAATAAAAAAAAAAGCTTTTTTTGCATAAATTGCAAAAAAAGCTTTGAGCTGCACTGGATTCGAACCAGTGACCCACGCCTTAAAAGGGCGTTGCTCTACCTGCTGAGCTAGCAGCCCGTATGAGCTCATTCATTTAATTAATGAATGCTTTATTATAATATCGTAAAATAAAAAAAGTGTCAAGCTTACAATTAAAAAAAATGATTTTTTTCAATAAATTTTTATAATTGTTCCTGTAGCTTCGCCATCTGCTTGCCTCAAATCCTTTTTATCGCTACCATCAATTAATACTAAAACCTCTTTACCACCTAATGTTTCTAAAGGTAGATTTACTTTTCTAGGACTAACTTTCACATGCAAAAAATTTTCTGTAACTATATGGATATCTGTTTTCCTAAATTTTTCGACAATACCTTTAAACTCTTTTCCTGTACAATTTTCTATATAGTTCTTCTTATTTTTGACGGCAATATCGGTTAAAATTTTTACACGTTCATTTGCTACGACAGTTGAAATTCTAGGGTTCATAAAAAATGCAGGTGTATCTGGCCGGGGAGAAAAAGGAAATGCGTGTATCCATGTAAGCTCCTCGTGTTCGCAAAGATTTTTAGTATAATTAAAATCTTCTTCCGTTTCTCCAGGGAAGCCAACGATAATATCACACGCAATAAAAGGCCTTTCTTTTATTGATTTGAGCATTTTAATTGCACCCTTTATTTGCTCTGCACTATAGGGCCGCGCCATAGCCTTTAAGATTGTATTACTTGCAGACTGAATTGATAGATGAAAGTGTGGTCTAACCCTTTCATGTGACAGCGACACACACAACTCCTCTGTTACAATTTGTGGGTGTAAGCTAGATACTCTAAAATGAATCGCTTTTGTATGCTCTAGTAAATAGGCCAAAAGTCCTGCAAAGTCTATATCCAAACTTTTATACTGCGATAGATTTATACCTGTAACTGTAACTTCACTATGCCCAGCTTCTTCAAGCAATAAAACCCGTTTTAATATTTCCTCATGTGATAACGAAATTGACTCTCCCCTTGCAAGACATATTCTACAATATGCGCAGCGGAAATTACATCCGTCTTGAATTTTTATTGAAGGGCGAGAATGTTGCATAAATGTATCTGTAGATAATACAAAAGATTTTTTTTCTTTTTCTAATAAACTAGATTCAATGCATTTATTAAAAAAAACAGAAATATAGGATTTTAACTCAAAAGCATCCATTCTCATTGTGGGATTTCTTAAAAAAAATTCACTCAATTCATTTGGCAAATCTGCTAAAAGGTCTTTTTGAGTACCCTTTAAAACACAAATTCTCTTATCAATATTTTCAATGAGCACTTTTTCGAGTTCTGCGTAGCAACCCGTCACTATGAGGCATGCATTTGGAAATTTGTCTAAAAGTAGTCTCATTAAGCGCCTTGCTTTTTGTTCAGCTTTTGCCGTAACAGTACAGGTGTTAAGAATACAAATAAGTACTTGTTTATTTACTGTATAAGCCGAAGTAAGGCCACCCATTGAACAAACAAACCCTGCATCTGAAAAATTTCTTGCAATAGATTCAGATTCGATTTGGTTTACTTTACAACCAAGAGTTTCTAAATGAATAAAAAGAGGATTATGATTATATTGATTCAAAACTTCTTACAAGAGTTCAAGAACTCGATTACGTCCTCTTCTTGCATCATCTTGAGATGGATTCAATACGAGGGCCTGATCATATGCTTGTAATGAAAGATCATAATTTTGTGCCATTTCACGAGCATACCCTAACCTTGTCCACCAATGATCTAGTAAAGGTTCAGTACGAATTGCTTTAGAAAATGAAATATCTGCATGATTATATTTTTCAAGTCGAACGTAAATTTCACCCATAAAATAATATACTTCGCCTATTCTACCCCCGTTTTCACCAACGAGTGATACATATTCTTCAAACAATGCTAAAGCTTCCTCATTTTTACCAAGAAAGTACTTTGATTCACCGAGAATTTCAACAACCCGATGATCAAATGGGGAGAGATCTCGTGCCCGTGAGGCCCAGTTTTCTGCTTCGGCATTTTGACCATTTTTAACTAAGCTCCAACACATAACAACATATGATTCAACATTTCCAGGATTATCTCGAATTTCTTGCTCGCAAGCTAAAATTGCTTCTGCATAACGCCCTGTATTATATAACAATAACGCATCTGGTCTTTGTTGAGTTCGACTAGGAACTTGAACTGGAGTTGCAGGCACAACTTCAGGTGCAGGCGTAGGAGTTACTTGCTCTTGTAGTGTTGTTTGTGGCGGAGGTGGAACAGGCAAAGGTGCTTGTGTGTTTTCTTGGCCACCTAAAACAAAAATAGTGGAGAGAATAATAGCAGAAGCCACTACTCTTTTTATATTATTATATTCTTTCATTGTTATTCCTTACACGGTTTTTTCTTTTGGCATAGTACACCTACCAGTAAACATACACCCAGGCTCAAGTACCACTTTTGACGATAAAATATCACCTTCAACTGAACCAGATGAAGTTACAAAAACTAAACCTTGAGAGCTTATATTCCCCTTAACAGAACCACGAACGAGCACTCGCTTCGCAATAATGTTAGCATCAACAAAGGCTCCATTATCTACTACTAAATCACTTATAGCCTCAATGGTGCCCTTTACTTTTCCTTTAATCATAAAAGGTTTTGTAAAGCGGATTGTACCAGAGAAAGAAATATCTTCAGCAAGGATTGTATCAAAATCCTCATCTTCGACTTCAAAAAAATCAGCATCTTTTACTTCAAACATACATATATAATACCTTAAGATGTAATCCTAGTCAATAATGTACAATTAATAATTTATAATTTATAATTAATATTTGAAGCTTTTTAATTAACCAGTGTGACAGATAGTTACATTGTTCATTGTACATTATACATTACCTAAGCCTTGAATATATACTCTAAATCATTTATAATGTATATACGAGAATTGTAAAAAAACTAATATATAAAAGGAGTCTTCTATGGTAGAAGCATTAAAAAAACACGGTGTAATGACAAAAAGACAAGGCCCAGTAGTACTTTGTATTATGGATGGTGTAGGATACGGAAAATATAACGAAGGCGACGCTGTATTAGGTGCAAAAACGCCTAACTTAGATAGAATTACTGCAGAGAACCCAAACGTACATTTAAAAGCACACGGAATGGCTGTAGGACTTCCAAGCGACGATGACATGGGTAACTCAGAAGTTGGTCACAATGCAATGGGTTGCGGTCGAGTATTTTCACAAGGGGCAAAACTTGTTTCATCTTCTATTGAAACAGGCCTTATGTTCTCTGGAGAAACATGGAAAAAGCTCATCTCAAACACAAAAGATAACAACTCTACCCTACACTTTATTGGGCTTTTATCAGACGGAAACGTACACTCACACATTGA
>CAYJGO010000111.1:0-4668 GCA_964369855.1 uncultured Treponemataceae bacterium
TTAGCGTATCGCCCGCTTCTTTTGGAAGCTTTGATAAATCAACAATAGTAGATGCTTCTGCTCTTGTTACAAAGCGTTCCGTCACATCAAGATTTTGGGAAATAACGTCATTCACTTTTTTTTCTAATTCTTGTATTTCTTCGCTTGTTGGTGCAGCTTCAAGCTTATAATCGCATTTTGACTTTTTAGCTTCTATATGTGCATTAAAAGATCTTGGGCATCGAAACATGTGTACCATAGTGCGATTTAGTATATGCTCTGCAGTATGCATTGGTTCACAATAGTCTTTTTTTGCAGTATTCTCAGTTTTATTCATAAAAAAATTATATACTTCTTTTTTAATAAAAACAAGTCTTCTAAACTAAACAAGCAGAATACTAAAAAAATGACAATTTTGTACATTTTTACTTGATTTATACAATAATATAATGTATACTCAAACTGAGGCAAGTTATAACGTGAAAATAAAAAAGTTATTTACAATATGTTTTTTTTCTCTTATTGTTAGTTACGCTTTTACAGGCGGCGTAAGTGAAGCACAAATTTCATACCCAGAATTATTTGTATCACAAGTGCAACTGCAAGAACATTCGCAAGAAATATCACCAAATTTTAAATATATACTGGAAGATGGACAGATTCACAATTCTTATACTGAAGATAGAGAGAGTTTAAGGAAATTATTTTCACCTGATATTGAACATATTGTAAGTAGTTCCTTTTATTCTAAGTCTTTTTCAATTATAGAAATTGACAAAAGCCAAATACCGTCAATTCAATTAGATGATAACGCAGTGTGGCTTGATACATCAAATTCTCCTACAGAAAAAATATTGCAAGGGAATAATTTTAGTGCCTTAGGTTTTCAGACAAAGAATGTTGTTTATCATAGGTATGAAGGACAAAACCCTCTTTTTGATGCTGAAAATGCATATAATACAATGTCATATACTACAGTAACAAACGAAACAGAACAGGTACTAGAGCGATTTTTGTTTTTTAGATGGACAGGAAAAAATATGGGCGTTAACCTTGATACATATATGTATGCAATCGACACCTACACAGGCCTTGTTTTTGCCTATGTAAAAATAGGAACATGGAACTCTGCATTCGGCGTTGAGGTTCCTGTAAAATATGATCCCATCGATATTTATAAATCGAATGAAGACTCAGCCCGTTTTTTCTTTGAGTACGATCCAATAGGTTACGTTTCTAAGGAAAGTACCATCGTTTTATTTGATTGGTACGTTGAAAAAACAAAAGCGAATCTTAAAACACAGTTAATGGCACATTTACCCTTAGGGAAATCACCTTATTTTATCCCATGAGTTACTTTCAGTCAACCTAATCGATATTTTGGTTTTGTAACTTTTCTTCTTTTGCATAAATACAAAGAGCATCTATAAGTTCATCACAATAGCCTTGCATTACCTGATCTAACTTATATAAGGTAAGTCCAATTCTATGGTCAGTAACTCGATTTTGAGGGAAATTGTATGTTCTAATTCTCTCTGAGCGGTCACCTGAACCTACCATACCCTTTCTTGCAGCTGAACGTTCTGCATTCTTTTTTGATTCTTCAAGTTCAAAAAGACGCGCCCGTAACACACGCATTGCTTTATCTTTATTTTTATGTTGGCTTTTTTCATCTTGTTGAATAACTACTAATCCTGTTGGAATATGTGTTAGTCGAACAGCAGAGTCAGTGGTATTAACACTTTGACCACCAGGACCTCCAGCACGCATAACATCAACACGTAAGTCTTCTTGCTTTATTTCAATTTCAGTTTCTTCGGCTTCTGGTAAGACAGCAACCGTAACAGCACTTGTATGAACTCGTCCTTGCGATTCAGTTGCAGGAACACGTTGAACCCGGTGAACCCCACCTTCGTAGCGTAAACTTCCATATACGTATTTTCCACTAATTGAAAAAGAAAGTTCCTTGTAGCCACCAACTTCGGTTTCACTCATATTAATTATCTCATATTTCCAACCTTTCATATCTGCATAACGACTATACATTCTAAAAAGGTCAGCAACAAATAGTGATGATTCATCCCCTCCAGTTCCGCCTCTTATTTCCATAATAATATTCTTTTCTTCGAGAGGATCAGGCGGAATTAAAAGCATTTTTAGCTTTTCTTCCATTTCAGGTTGTTGCTCTTCTAACTCACGTAGTTCTTCACGAGCCATTTCTTTCATATCTTGATCTGATTCTTCAGTGATAATAATTTTCGATTCTTCGATACCTTGTAGTATTCTATTATATTCGTCAAAAGCTTCCATGAGACTTGTTAAATACGAGTGCTCACGCATAGTTTCTTTATATTTTTTTGGATCTTTAACTAAATCTGGCTCTTGAATAAGAGTGTTCAATTCTTCATAACGTACTTTTAATTGTTCTAATCGTTTAATCATAGGGGTATTATATCTAAAATATTAAAAAAAAACAAGTAAAAGATGATATTTGTTGCTCTATGCACTTACTTTATGCTTTTTATAAGAAATTATTCATACAAGAAAAAATATCTTATCATCTAGTAAGCATAAAAAAAGACTACCTGAAATAGGTAGCCTTCTATAATAAGTAGTATAAACTTATGGATTAACTGTTGCCTTATAAACAGGAGTTAGTTTCCCATCTTTACTTACAATTTCAACAATAACTGCTGACTTAACAGGATTACGTCTTTCATCAAAAGAAAGGTCACCTGTTACATATGCTCCACTAGTGTTTTCCATTTCTGCACGTACTGCAGCTGTATCTGCTTCTGCACCAGCTCTCATCATTGCATCTTTAATTAAATACATTGAGTCATACCCAAGTGCTGCAAAAGATACAGGAGTTGAACCAAACATTTCAACATAGTCTGTTACAAATGCTACTACTCTTTCATCTGTTGAATCAGCTGCGTAGTGGTTTGAATAGAAACCATTAAGTACTTCTTCACCAGCATTGTCAGCAATACCATCCCAACCGTCAGCACCAACAATTTCAACATCGATGCCTTGTGCTCGTAACTGTGAAGCTATAAGAGCAACAGTTGAATAATAATCTGGAATATACACTACATCTGGGTTAGCAGTTTTAATTTTTGTTAATTGAGCGTTGAAATCTTTATCACCTGTAGTATAAGATTCAGCTGTAACTGTTCCACCAGCAGCTTCAAAAGTTGATTTGAAGTTTTCGTATAGACCAACTGAATAGTCATTTCCAATATCGTATAATACTGCTGCATTTGATTTTCCAAGGTTTTCTGAAGCAAATTTTGCTCCTACTGTTCCTTGAAAAGGATCAATAAAACATGCTCTAAATACGTAGTTTCCTGCATCTGTGATGCTTTCTGCAGTTGCAGCAGGAGCAACTAATAATACACCTTGTGCTTGTGCTAAAGATGAAATAGCTGCTGTACAACCTGAAGTTAATGAACCTATGATAACTTTTACACCATCTCGTGTTGTCAGTTTTTTGTAAGCATTAACTGATTGCTCTGGATCGCCTTCATCATCTTCTGAAATAAGTTCAACCATTTTCCCGTTAATACCGCCAGCTGCATTAATTTCACTAATAGCCATTTCAACGCCGTTTCTTGCTTCAATACCATACACTGCTACTGAACCAGAAAGAGGGAAAATTCCACCAATTTTGATTGTGTCTGATTCTTCTGAAGAACAACCAACAAAAACCATACCGAAACTGAGCACCATTAGAAGTGCAATAAATGTGAGTTTTTTCACTTTTTTCTCCGTAAATTTTTTTCTAATTATAGTATTTTTCTTGAATAATGTCTATAGTATTAATAAATATATTAATTTTTACTTAATATATTGAAAATAATAAAAAATTGCTTATGTTAATACTTAGTTACTGGTTAAACGTTTTACGAGCAATATAGTGCCCACGCTTTTCTTTTAATACCTTTCCATTTTTCGCACAAAGTTGTCCATCCAAAATTACAAACTTAGCTCTACCTCGTACTTGCATGCCCTCAAATGGTGTATAGTCACAATTATGTAAGGTATTTTTTACCGTTATAGTTTCAGTGTATTTTGGGTCCCACACGGTAATATCTGCTATCGAATTTTTAGCTATACAGCCTCGTTCTGGATACATACCAAAAATCTTTGCCTGATTTTCACTCATCAATGCAGAAAATTGCTCCACACTCATCCGAACACTTCCAGATGGAAGTTCTGACTGTTCATCAACATCTACATTACAGGCAGTAAACACTAATTGCCCTCGATGTTGTACACCAGGAAGCCCATTTGGGATTTTAGAAAAATCTTTTTTTCCAAGTTCTTTATCATCCTTAAAATTAAAAGAACAGTGATCGGTAGAGATTGTATGTATTAGTGAATTATCTTTTGCACAAAGTTCTTTTTCGCTATCATAGCGCACAAGCTCTTTCAGCAAGGCTTTTTGGTCAATTTTTTTTCTAAGAGGAGGAGAACATACAAACTTAGCACCTTCAAAATTCCCCTTTCGGTAACTCGAATCGGTAAGTGTTAAATATTGAGGGCATGTTTCGACATAAAATTTTTGTCCACGTTTTCTTGCAAGCCGTATTTGATCTAAGCCTTCTTTTGTCGAAAGATGCACTATGTGGACAGGAACATCGGCAAGTTGTGCAAGCGATAAAAATCTTGCAACAGCCTCTGCTT
>CAYJGO010000112.1:0-4662 GCA_964369855.1 uncultured Treponemataceae bacterium
AAAACTTGTACTTTTTACCACCAGGACCAGTAGAAACTTCATCAACTGGGCCCCAATCTAATGGGACTGCATTTCCTAAAAGATTACCCCATTTTGTTGGCTTTGCAAAAGAAAAAACAAGTTTTGTATAGGTGTCAACAGCAACAAGATAATTATCAAGGGCCGCAACACCACCACCCTTACCAGTAAAACGGTAAAAGTGAAAACGTTCCATAATGTTTTCTGTACTTCCTCTAAGTGTATCTCCATCATAAACATAGTATTTTGTTTGGTTATAGGAGCCATCAGGTGAGTAAAAAGGGTTAAAACCCTCTGTTCTCATGTAGTTCATATTTGTTATGCTGTTAGAACCCGCAGATGAATTTGCACCAGCGTAGTTTTGCCAAGCATTATCCGCTCCTAGCCAGCCAACTGTTCCGTCATACCACATTTCAGGAACATTTGCACCAGAAAATTTAGCAATTAGCTTCCAATCCTCATACTTAGATGAACTGTATGTGTATCCTGTATATTCAGCATTACTGCCACCAAGTTTTCCCTTAAGAATTTCAGTTGCAGCTGAGTGAAATTTCCCATCTTTTTGAAGTATAGAGAACATACTGATTATCTGGTCTTCACCTTCTGCAGGTGGAGGCGGCAATACTTCAGGTGTTTCTTCTTCATCATCTTCATCACCCCAATCTGTGGTAGGTCCAGTTACGGAGTCATCTTTGTCATTTTGGGATGACTGTTGAACATAGTAATATCCACTAGTTCCACCAGCAAGCTGAGAGCATGATACTAAAATAACTGTGAGTAATGTAACAAAAACAAAAAACAATTTTTTCATGGGGTTACCTATAGTTTTAGAGCTATGCCAATATTAATTCCAAAATCAAGTGAATTAATCCAATAGTCATCAAAGGGTTGTTTAAAGTCAAGCAACTCTGATGCAGGTGTATCAGTTGCCCCTGGTCGGTTAGTTTGTGCAATTTCTTCTAGTGAAGGTGGTACTGTTAAATAACCAGGTCTAAAAAGGTTAAATTGTGTATAAAATCCAAGTAAAAATTCTGTTGTAGGTAAAATTGGGATTGCATAGCCAAGTTCGAATCTTCCTGAAAAAGAAAGGGGGTTCATTTTAGTAAGTAGGTCATCGGGTACAATCACTGTGCCAATTTCAGTTGGAATTAGTCCTGGCTCTGTTGAATAAACTAAATACTGTGGGGTGTAATCTAAAATGGCTTTTCCACCTATTCCTAGTCCAACAGACATTCTATTATCGAAAAAGAGAGCATGCCCTTTTATACCAAAGTTTACAACCGGTGTATAATCTACAATAATGAAAATATCTAGCGGTTCTCCACCACTTTCAGCGGCAATTTTTTGTGAAACATTGCCCATTCCAACGCCAATATATCCAGAAGTTTGTATTCCGCTAAATACATGGTCTTCCGGTAAATCAAATAAATCAGATGAGTCAAATATATACCCTACAGAAGCTTCGCCACCAATGAGTAAGCCACTTAAAAAGCCTGACATACCTACTGCGAGCGGGTTCATATATTTTAGCGTGCTTTCAGAAATGCTTGGAAGTGTTAAACTTCCGCCAAAATCAGCTTTTAAGCCAAATACCCAACCGTCTTCAAAAGTGTATGCTGATGTAGCTACAGTAAATAAAATGGCAAGTAATATTGCCTTCTTAGATTTATTATTTTTCATACTCTAGACTATCATAAATTTAACTACAAGTCAAGCAATTTCGTTTAATATTCAACAAGGTAACCGATTGTGTTTAGTTTTAGAATCGTTATTCTTGTGTATACCCTATTTTATCTCCGATAATTTCTAGGACAAATTTTTCTTTTGACATATAAAATCCAAATGGTATTTCTTCATCACTAGAAGAATATGAATAAATATTACCATTTATATTAAAATCAAGTGTTCCACTTTGCCAATCCGGATTTTCGGTGTCATTGTTTGAAATAATAATATTATTAAAAATAAGACTATTAGACCCAAAAGAAACTGTCCCTGTGAAAGGAGTTGAAGTTTTTATGCTAGCAAATATGTTCTTCGAAACATAACTTATAGGGCTCGTTGTTGTTAGTGAAATCCCATATGGTGAAAAATCATGTATATCATAGGTGTATGTTACTGTATAAAAACCGGACTTAGAATACTCAAATGTTCCACCATTTTCACTCGTAATAGTAACGGTACTCGAAGATCCATAGGCACTTTCATCAACTAAGGCGTATCTTATACTTTCTATAACACGTAATAACATCTCTTTATTTGTAAGTTCACGTGTGCCTTCAACGATATTACTAGAACTTCCTACTAATTTTCCATCCATATCTTTTGCTTCTACAATGTACTTAGCACTTCCTGTTAAAAGTAATGCATTATAATCATTAAAACTAAATGATGGTAGTACATCTTCTTCTATTAAAATTCTGTTAGTAGATGAGTCATCGATTCTGTATATATCATAACTTGCAACATCTTTTGGAGGATCAACAAAATCAAACCCATGTATTTTCGTATAATATCCTTCTGAGTCGCTTAGATTGCTTGTAACTTTAAAAGTGGGCCTTTTTATCTGTAAATTAATTAAATATGGAGAAATACCTGTAAATTGAGGATAAAACTTTGTTTTATTTGAAGCGTTAGCTTCAGAAAGATTAGTAGTATACCAATCAGCCATGACAAAATTACCTTGCTCATCTACATACCCCGCAGGATCATATTCATAAAATTTATAGTTTTGGCCATCTGGTGCAGTAGCCGCAGTTTCTACGGCTTCCCATTTTATAGGATTATCTTGTCCTAATAACGTTTCAAATTCGGTTGGAACAGCAAAGCTAAAAATAAGAGATGTATAGGTATCAACTGCAACTAACATATTATCAAGGCTGACAATACCACCACCTTTACCTTTGAATCTGTAAAAGATGAAACGTTTCATGCCTTCTTCTTCCGTTGCATCTTCAGTTTCTGTAAAAGTATTAGTGTTGTAAGCACTGTCTATTGAAAAAAATGGATTTTTTCCTTCATATTTAAAATATTCAACAGAAGTTATTGGGTTTTCACCTGCATTTGTGTTAGGACCGGTTGATTCATAAATTATAGTATTCTGCTCACCTTCCAAAGGACTCACATATTTTGTATCATCTGAAACTTGCCATTTGTCAGCGTCTTCAACTGGATTTTCATACCATATGCTTGGAACATTTTTTGAAGAAAACTCAGAACGTATAATTTTGTCTTTAAAATCAAATGTTAAAAAATTTACTAAAGGGAAAGAAGCATCTAATTCTCGTTGAACTACTGGAATATTTTTTAGTTGTTCAAAAAACAGCTCTTGTAAGTCAGGATTTGAATTAATCAGCTCTTCATTATCAAGTAAATAGTTTTCAAGCTCTGCTTGATTTATTTTACCGAAAGGCTCTAATATATCAAACATTATAGGGAACGTAAGCGATATATCATCTGTAGGTTTTGTCTCGTCTGTTTCATTTGGTTTTGATTGTTGTATGTAATAGTACGAATCAGGAATAAATCCTAAATTACAAGAAAAAATTAAAAAGAATGAAACAAATAGACATAATTTTTTTTTCAAAATAGTACCTCTTTTTATATTGTACTACTAGATTAATTAGTAGTCAAGCTAAAAACATACAATTGTTGGATTTTAATTTTAGATATTTTCAATTTTTTCCCATGCAAATTTGGCTGCAGCTTGTTCAGCGTCTTTTTTTGTTTTTCCAATACATGGTCCATACGATGTAGCACCTAAGGCAACTGAAACAGAAAATGTTTGATCATGCTCGGGCCCTGATTTTGTTATAAGAGAATAGACTGGAACGCTTTTGTTCTTTTTTTGATAATATTCTTGGAGTAATGTTTTATAGTCTTTTATATGTTTGTTTAAGTGTACTTTTTCAATTTCACCTTTAAGTAGAAAAATTACAAGATTTTCTGCTTCTTTTAGTCCTGAATCTAAATAATAAGCACCTAAAACAGCTTCAAAAGCATCAGCTAGAATTGCTTTTTTTGCACGACCACCTGATTTCTCTTCGCCTCTACCTAATGATAAGCATTTGTCAATTCCTATATTAAGTGCTATCGTTGATAAAGTAGCCTCAGAAACTACAACAGACTTGATTTTTGTTAATATACCTTCAGGCTCATTTTTATATGTTGCATAGAGAAAGTTTGCCACTGCAAGTGCTAAAACAGAATCACCTAAAAACTCTAGGCGCTCATTGTTACCAGTAATATTGCTGACTTCATTTGAAAATGAACGGTGGTGAAAAGCAGTATCAAGGAGTTCAATGTTTTTAAATCGGATTCTAATGTCTTTTTGAAAAGTGGTTAATAGTTGTAATCTTTTTTGAGATAGATTTCTTTTTTGCTTAAATAAGTTTTGCATAAATTCTGAACGTACATTCTGTTTAAAATACAAAAGCACAAATGTGAGTATTCACTACACTTGTGCTTTTCTTAAAAACTATGCTTGTTGTGATTTGATGAAATCATAAGCATCTCGAACTGTTTCAAACTCGTTTGCTTTTTCATCTGGTACACTAACGCCTAATTCTTCTTCAATTGCATAAACCAATTCGTAGGTGTCCAAACTGTCAGCACCTAAATCTTGGCGGAAAGAAGAATCAAGTT
>CAYJGO010000113.1:0-4634 GCA_964369855.1 uncultured Treponemataceae bacterium
AATGACAGGACGTCATTTTTTACGTAGGGAACAACCCCGTCAAGTACGTGGATCCGGATGGGCGGATCCCTCTAGACACCATTGTTGATGTGGCATCGGCAATAGACAGTAGTGTTCAAGTAGTAAAAAGTATAAGAGAAGGTGATACCAAGGGAGCATGGTTCAATGCTGGCATGCTCCTTATAGATGTGGCTTCTTTGGCTCTTCCGTATGTAACAGGGGTTAGTTCAGGCTTAAAAGCTGCTCGTGCTGCTGATAATGTTGTTGATACAGGAAAAATCAAAAATTTTAAAGGTATTGATGTACAACAGAATAATTCTTTATTTGATCCAAATTTTGTTGATAAACGTGGACGCACAAATATTGATAGAATGGAAAAAGGTCTAGCTCCTATCGGTGTAGATGGGAAGTCTGTAAATTTACATCATGTAGATCAAACTATGGATGGGGGTGTTATGGAAATAACAGATACACAGCATAAACAAAAGTATAGTACATTGCACCAAAACACAGGTCAACAACCATCTCAAATAGATAGACCTGAATTCAATAAATGGCGAGGCGAATATTGGAAGTCGCGAGCCGAAGATTTTAATTAGGAGTAGAAAAAATGAGTAATGAAACACTTATTAAGGCAATCAAGATAATTCTAAAAACTGATAATGCTGACTTTGAAGGTCAAAAAGATATTGTCGTAATAAAAAAAGCTGAAGAGGCTTTAGGTTTAAAATTTCCAGTATCTTATAAGGAATTTCTATTAAAACTGGGTTGTGGTGACATAAACGGGGTTGAGTTTTACGGAATTATAACAGAAAATTTTTATGAATCAGGAATCCCTGACGGCATATGGCTTACGTTAGATGAAAGGAAAAACTTTGGTCTTGATAAGAAGTTTATATTAATATCTGACTCAATAGAATATTACTATGCACTGGATACCTCTCAAATGAATGAAGGAGAGTGCCCTGTAGTAGAACTACTTCCAGGCGGAAAAATAGTTGATATTGTCGCCCCTACTTTTGGTGATTTTCTATATGGGAGAATTACAGGAGCAATTAGCTTTTAGTGTTTGAGCTATGCAGTGAAAATCGTCAAGAATTCCACCGCTACGCAACTGCGTTAAGGATTGAAGGGGCGACGTAGGCGTTCGCATTTGTAGTACTACAAGGCTTGAATGAAGCTAACTGGCGGGAATTCGGCAAAGCCTGAGCCATCAAGGTGTGACTACCATAACCTCTTACACAAAACAGGGGAATTGTAATTTTTTTAATCTACCTAGTTTTTGTAATTTTAAGGATAGTACCGAATACTAAAAAGATTACACTGTATAGGATTTCGTTACTTGTTTAAAAGGATGTTTCTGTGCTAAAATAAAACATTAGGGAAGGATTTTTTGTGGCCTTGAATACTATGCAGGGAACAACCCCGTCAAGTACGTGGATCCCGATGGGGAGGCTATTAATTTACCACCAGCAGCAGTTGGAGCAATAGTTGGTGGGTTGGGAGCAGGTCTTTTTGCACTAATTGATGGAAAATCATGGGGCGAAGTAGGCATAGCTATTACTGCCGGCGCGATTGCAGGAGGATTAGCAGGGTTTACTCTAGGTGTATCAGCTGCTATAGCTGGTAGCACTGCAATAGGTATGAAAACTTCTGCTAGTGTCATGGTTGCCACAACAGTTGCCGCTTCGCTTACAGAAATGTCAATAAATAATCTTTTACTCAACAAACACACAACATTGGGAGATATTACAGGTGTTTTAAAAGATACTGCGCAACAAGAAATGCTAGGGAGTTTATTAGGGCTCGCTGTTCCAGTAATTCCAGATGAAATGATTGGCGTTATTGTTACTGCAGGTAGTAAACTTACAGGTTATGCAGTGGTTGAAATTTCAGGAACAGTTAGTGAAGTTGCAAAAGAGCTTTCATTTCTAATTGAAAATAGTGATGAAGTTTTTTTTAATTCCTTTTTAGAAAACGCTCAAATACCAAATGATTTGTAATATCATATATATTTATTTAATTTTAGGAGAACCTTATATGGACAAGACACTTTTTGTTGGTGGTTTAATTTTTTTTGCATTATCATACTATGATTTTTTTTATATTAGCCCAAAGAAGGTACGTATTTTATCGTGTATAGCAATTATAATTGGTTTTTTACTTTTGGCAATAGAAAAGGGTTGGTTGAGATAGGTAGGTTTTTATGAATAAAATATTTACCAATACAAAAAAAATGTACGTTATAGCTATAATTTTTACAATAGTCTTTATTTACCTTTATGGACAAAATAGTTTTGTAACTAAAGACTCAACTAAAGAAAAAATAACATATATTGCGAACTTAGATTTTTTCGCTCAAAAAGAAGATAATTTCATGGGAATTTCGTTAGCTTTGTGCATTATACTTCTTGCTTTAGGGCATCTACCAGATAAAACATATAAATTAGAATATGTGTTAGCAATGATAGTTTTTTATATTCAGGTTCGTCTATTTTTTGTTTTGGAGTATGCTAGTATTATAAAAACAGTTGTCTTAACATCTAATATTGTACTAATCCTCTATTTGTGTGGTATTGCAGCTTCTTTTATGCTTTTGCAGTTTCACTTATATAGTATAACAAAAAGCTTTCGATTAATTTGTTTAATGGTGTTATGTTTAGCTTTTATTTGGTCAGTCATCTAGTTTTAATTTTGTAATTAAAACTACAGATAAAAAATTCTTACCTTTTTTTACTGTATGCAAAAAGTTAAAGAACTTTACATTATGTTAAAGTTCTTTACTTGTTTAAAAGTGTGTTTCTGTGGTACAATAAAGCATTAGGGAAGGATTCTGTGATGGCCTGAAAACTATGCAGGGAACAACCCCGTCAAGTATGTGGATCCTGATGGGCGGGCACTACATGTTGCAATAGGAGCACTAACAGGAGCTATTATCAGTACTGCCGTATCAATGGGTGGACAACAAGGAACAAATGGCAAAATTGATTTAAAAACAACAGCAGTGGCATTTGTTAGTGGTGCAATGAGTGGTGCCTTAGCTGCAACAGGTGTTGGTTTGGCAGGTCAAATTGTAGGAAATGCAGTTCTTGCAGGTGCAAGTTATGTTGCAGATGAAGGTTTAACAGATGGAAACCTTGATGATGTCAATTTAAAAGATGCTACAATTAATATGGTTGTAGGAGGTATCGCTGGTAAACTAGGTGGCAAGGGAGTAAATGTTGGTAAAAATTTATCATCTCCAACCAAGAATCTGTTCAAGAGAGTAGTAAATGATATAAAAAATAATAAATTAGATG
This sequence comes from uncultured Treponemataceae bacterium, assembly GCA_964369855.1. Lineage (GTDB taxonomy): Bacteria > Spirochaetota > Spirochaetia > Treponematales > Treponemataceae > CAYJFX01. The sequence goes on from CAYJGO010000113.1 coordinate 3,300, forward strand.
ATATACCAAAGGCAGTAATCAATTTTAGTAAAAATACAAAGAAAGGCTATACCGAACTTTTAAAGGGTGTTGCAAAATCAAATATCCCACCAGCAGTACAAGGGGCTGCCTCTACTATAAATAAAAAAATAAGGGAGGTCACGGAATAATGGATGCAAATTTTCTTCTGACAGCATGTATTTTTTTCGGATTCTGCTTAATTGAATATATGTATATGGTTGGTACTGTTTTAAGGTTCGCCAGTGATTATGCTATTAAGAATGGAAAAACAAAGGCATCGCGATTTGCACGACTATCGGGTTATTATATGACAAAGGTACATCTTAACAGCCCAATAGCAGTTTGCATTTCGTTGAAAATACTATGGCATCTATGGTTTTTACAACTTATAAGCATAGCAGTCTTTATAGTTTTACATGTTCTAGTCGAAGTAGGGTCTCTCCCCCTACTTAATAAGACTGTTATCAAAGTAGCTGTAATAGCCTCCCGGTATGCGTTGTTTGTATTTGTTCTTTTTCATATACATGGTGTAATCGAGAGACGAATATGTAAAAAAATGACAGACAAAGAAAGAATAAAAAAATATGGTACAAAGCAGTAATCAAAAAGGAAAAAAAGACAAAGCCTCGCTTAGATGGAATACAAACTCTAAGAAAACCCTTTAAGAGCTTGTATATTCAAACAAGGGAAAATCTCTCTTAAAAACATGGTAAAGATATGGCGGGTGTCTTTACTGCAATTTTTTTATAACATCCTCAGATAAGCCTGTAAACTTAGCGATATCCGCAATAGGCATGTTACCCTCTTTCATAGCTTTTGCTGTTTTCAGAACACCTTTCTGCATACCTCTGCGTTCAGCACTTACCATACCGCTGTTATAGTCTCTTTCGGCTTTTTCCCTCATAATAAGTTGATGAGCCAATTTTTTGTCGCTACTTATTATTTCAAGTTTATCTACGGCACTACCTATTTGTGCATTTTGTTTTACAAGCATATCTAACTCCTTTTCGGTTTTAGCATTAAGAAACAATAACCATTGTAATTTTTCGTCCACCGTTTCAGTAATGTGAGTGAGTTTTTTCATTTCTACAAAGTTTACCTCAAAACAATTGGTAAACTCTTTATTGTCATCTATATCTTTAAGGCGACCTCTGTGCATCCACTTTTCATCTTCAAAAAGATTAAAGTCAAGAATACTAAGTCCTATTGCCCTTCCAAGTTCATCATAGGGTTCACTTTTTTCAAGTTGTCCTGCAAATAGTTTTGCAACATAGTATACACTACGTTTCATCATATCGTCATTGTCGGCTAACTGTATTTCTACATCAATGTGGT
>CAYJGO010000114.1:0-4445 GCA_964369855.1 uncultured Treponemataceae bacterium
TATCTGTACTGTATGGTAGGAGGAATGTATGTCAAGAATTGGTAAACTTCCTGTTGCTATACCTGCAGGTGTTAAAGTAAGTGTAGAAAACAACCTTATTACTGTTGAAGGTGCTAAAGGAAAGCTAACACAAGATTTTACTGCAAATGTTACAATCGAAGTTAGCGAAACAGAAGCATTAGTAAAAAGAGTTGATGATAGTAAGCCTGCACGTTCAGCTCACGGATTATACAGAAGTTTGTTACAAAACATGGTAATTGGTGTAACTGAAGGTTTTACAAAGAACCTAATTATCAATGGTGTTGGATATCGAGCCGAAGTACAAGGAAACTTACTTATTATGAATTTAGGTTATTCTACAGATTTTATTGTAGGTATCCCTGAAGGATTAACAGTAGTATCTGATAACCAAGGCAAGGTTTCAATTTCAGGAATTGATAAACAACATGTAGGTGAGTTTGCGGCTCAAGTTCGTAAGCTACGAAAACCTGAACCATATAAAGGTAAAGGTATTCGCTATGAAACTGAAGTTATTAAACGAAAAGTCGGTAAGTCCGGCGTTAAATAAGGGTGTTAAAGTATGATTAAAAAACTTAACGATAAGCAAAGAAAAAGACTTAAGAGAAAAATCCACATCCGAAAACGCTTGCACGGTACTGCCGACAGGCCGAGAATGACAATTACAAGAAGTAACTGTAATTTGTTTGTGCAGGTAATAAATGATGATGAAGGTAAGACATTAGCTTCTATTTCAACATTAGAAAAAGAATTTTCAGCATTGCGACCAACGGTTGCAAATGGTGAGAAAATCGGTGAAGAAATGGGTAAACGTCTTAAAGAAAAGAAAGTTACAACTGTAGTTTTCGACCGGAACGGTTATCTATACCACGGTGTAGTAAAAGCCATCGCTGACGGCACACGTAAAGCCGGCATTGCATTTTAGGAGAATCTATGGAACGTAAGAAGAATTATGATAAAGACCAACCTAAAGAGTTCGTAGAAAAACTTGTAAAGCTTAACCGAACTGCAAAAGTTGTAAAAGGTGGTAGAAGGTTTTCTTTTTCTGCATTAACTGTTGTAGGTGATCAAAAAGGTCGAGTAGGTTATGGTTTTGGTAAAGCAAATGATGTAACAGAAGCAATAAGAAAAAGTATTGATAAGGCTAAAAGAAATTTAATTCAATTGCCTTTAAAAAATGGTACTTTGCCCCATAGAATTCAAGCTGATTATAAAGGTGCAAAAGTGCTTTTAATGCCTGCTTGTGGTGGTACTGGAATTATTGCTGGTGGTGCAGTTCGTGCTATTATGGAAGCTGCAGGGGCTACAGATATTATGTCTAAGTCACTAGGTTCAAACACATCAGTAAACGTTGTTCGAGCAACTTTCAAAGCTGCAAAGAATGTAATGAATGCTAGTAGTGTTGCAAAAAACAGAGGCAAGTCCCTCAATGATATGTGGGGTTAATTATGGCTGCAGTAAAGAAAATTAAAGTAACTTTAGTAAAAAGTACCATTGGACAAAAACCTCCTAAAAGAGCAACTGTTCGATCTTTGGGCTTAAAAAAAATAAACTCCAGTGTTGAGCAAGAGGCAACACCTGCTATATTAGGCATGGTTGCAGCAGTTTCACACTTGGTAAAAGTTGAGGAGATAAAATAATGTCAGATTTTAATCTCTATGCACCTAAAGGTGCAAATAAGAAAAAAAGAATTGTTGGTCGTGGTTCGTCTTCAGGGCGAGGTACAACTGCTGGTCGAGGAAATAAAGGGCAACAATCTCGCTCAGGCGGGAAAACATACGTAGGTTTTGAAGGTGGACAAATGCCTTTGTACAGACGTATTGCTAGACGTGGGTTTTCTAACTTTCCGTTTAAGAAAGAATACCTAGTTTTAAATCTTTGTGACCTAGAGCTAAAATATTCTGATGGTGAAACCGTCAATACTGGAACTCTTTCAGAAAAGGGCATGATTAACAAGAATGCAAAACCTTTACTTAAGATTCTTGCAAACGGTGAAATAACAAAAAAATTAACTGTAGAAGCAGATAAAATATCTTCTTCAGCTAAAGAAAAAATTGAAAAAGCCGGCGGAACGGTTAGCGTTTCAGGCGAATAGGAATTAGGAAAAATGGCAAGCAATCCTATTATTAATATGTTTAGAGTAAGGGAGCTCCGCGAAAGACTGCTTTTTACAATTGGAGTATTGGCAGTATTTCGTTTCGGAAGTATCCTTACCGTACCTGGTATAAGTCCTCAAGCTTTAACTGCTTATTTTGATTCATTAAGTCAAGGTAATGCTTTTATAGATTATATGGACTTCTTTGCTGGTGGTGCTTTCTCAAACTTATCTGTTTTCATGTTAGGTGTTACACCTTACATTTCAACTCAGATCATTATGAACTTAGCACTAATTATTTTCCCTGCTTTGAAGCGAATTTCGCAAGAAGAAGGTGGACAACGAAAGGTTCAAGGTTGGACTCGTGTTGCAACAGTGTTTGTTGCTATGGTTCAAGCGTTTGCTGCAAGTGTATTTGCCTTTCAAATTCCAAATGCTATTATTATGGATAGCACAATTTGGTTTACCGTTCTCTTTGTAATCACCGTTTCAACTGGAACCATGATTTTGGTTTGGCTAGGTGAGCAAATTAGTGCACGTGGTATTGGTAATGGTGTTTCAATGATTATCTTTTCAGGTATCGTTGCCCGTTTGCCAGCTGCTGTATTTGAGCTTTATGAATTGGTAAGACAAGAGGGCGCTCAAATGCTGGTTATTACGGTAATTGTTGCCATTATGTTTTTTGTAATTATTTGTCTTGTAGTTTATGAACAACAAGGGCAAAGAAAAATTCCTATACATTATGCTAAACGAGTTGTTGGGAGAAAGATGTATGGTGGGCAAAATACGTATATACCATTTAAGTTGAATCCTTCAGGAGTAATCCCTGTAATTTTTGCATCATCTTTTTTAACTTTGCCTTTGCAAATAGCATCTGGTTTAGGCCCTGAAATTCGATGGTTAAGTCGATTATCAGCTCTTCTCACTCCTACTGGGTGGGTTTATAACGTTTCGTTGATAGTTCTTATTGTATTTTTTGCATATTTCTATACTCAGGTAACCTTGAACCCCACTGAAATTGCAAGAAACATTCGGGAAAATGGCGGCTCAATTCCCGGAATTAGAACAGACAACACAGAAATGTACCTGCAACGTGTTTTGAACAGGCTAGTATTGCCAGGTTCTTTGTATCTTGCTGGTATTGCAGTTCTACCTACTGTTGTACAAATTTTGTTTGGATTACCACAAAGTATATCAATGCTTTTAGGTGGTACATCTCTTCTAATTTTGGTTGGGGTAGACTTAGACACAATGACTCAGATTGAGGCTCTCCTTAAAATGCATCATCATGATGGATTGGTAAAAAAAGGAAAGTTGCGCTCAAGAAACCTGTAGTTTATTGAAAGGTATTAATTGGAGTATACTATGAAAGTAAGAACAAGTGTAAAGCCTATTTGTGATAAGTGTAAGGTAATCAAACGATTCGGAGTAGTTCGAATTATTTGCTCAAATCCTAAACATAAGCAACGACAAGGTTAAGGAGAAATAAATGGCTCGAATAGCGGGAGTTGACCTCCCTAACAAGCATGTCAATGTTGCATTGACTTATATTTATGGAATTGGACGCTCTTCTGCAGATGAAATCTGTGTAAAGACTAAAATTGAACCAACACGTAATATCAATGATTTATCTCAAGAAGAAGTAGCAGCAATACGTGCTATTATCGACAATGAGTATAAAGTTGAAGGACGTCTTAGGACAGAAATCGGGTTAAACATAAAACGCCTTATGGATATTGGATGTTACCGAGGTTTACGACACAGAAAGGGTCTTCCAGTTCGTGGTCAACGTACACGCACAAATGCGCGTACTCGCAAAGGTAAGAAAAAGACCGTAGCTGGTAAGAAGAAATAAGGTGGAGGCATAATTAATGGCAACCGTAAAAAAAAGAAAAGAAAAGCGAAGTGTTTACGAAGGTAATGTATACATTCAAGCTACATTTAATAATACAATTATTACAATAACAGATCTTAAAGGGAATGCTCTTTCATGGGCTTCTTCTGGAGGACTTGGCTTTAGAGGTGCAAAAAAATCTACCCCTTTCGCTGCGCAGTCTGTAGCTGAAACTGCTGTTCAAAAAGCAGTTAGTTATGGTTTGCGAGAAGTACACGTATTCGTAAAAGGTCCAGGTGTTGGACGTGAATCTGCTGTGCGATCTCTAGGAGCTATGGGGCTTAAGATTAAGTCAATTAGTGATGTGACACCTATTCCACACAATGGATGTCGCCCACGAAAAACACGTCGTATGTAGGAAGGTAAAAATGGCCCGAAAAAATTTAATGCAGGGTTTTAAAACACCCAAAGGAATTATGTTTGAATACCTTGAATCAA
>CAYJGO010000115.1:0-4413 GCA_964369855.1 uncultured Treponemataceae bacterium
TATAGATATTAAAACAATTTCAGAATTCACTGGTTTGTCTGAGGATGTTATTCGGAATCTTTAAGAAACTGTTTCGTTTTCCTCATGCAAGTATATCTCCGATTAGTATATTTCTTTGGTAGGCATTTCGGAGGTTTACATAGAATTAAAGATTGCTCCTAATTTTAATAAACATTGCATAAGTATAAAAAAAACAAGAATATAATTGGAGCCCAAAAAAAGACCAAACCAAGTCCTAATAAAACCTCTGTTATAAAAAAATAAGTTCGACATTTTCTTAAAATAATCATATTATTTTGTATTTTTACTTTAAACAAATTTTTTCTAATAGAATTAATTAGCGAATAATATGTATTTGGCTTTGATTTTTGGTAATTTTTTATTGAAGTCTCTATTTTATTAAGTGAATTATATGACGCAGAAGAACAATGCTTAGACTTTAGTAATATACGCATAAGTCGTGGCAATATTTTTTGCATAAAATATGTTTCCCTATAAATTTCAACAGCAGTTATTATTATAGTGATAGCATACATTCCTAAAATAATTTTAACAATATTTGTCATAACTAATTTATCAAAACCTTTGATTACTTAAAAATGTTATGCATCACATTAAGTAAAAATAAAAGTAAAAATCCCTCTGTCAAAAGGATAACTGTGAACTCACTATTATAATTATCATAAATATCATAGTTCTTATTTAGTTTCTTAGAAATAATTTCGGAGAAAATATAAGCAACAATCATAAAGGGTATAGCCTCTTTCTTAAAGATCAAAATTTTAGTCACTATGCTAAAAAGTGCTGCTAAAATAAAAAAGGCCAAAAAAGCTACGCCTGTAGCTAGTTGTGTACCAACTCCTTTTTTCTTAAAATCCATGCTTTACCCCCTACCATCGAATTGTTTCATATGCAGCATCTATAGCCATGTCAGTAAAATAGTTTTTCAGATGAATATTGTAAATTGCTAGGTCAGTTAAATATTTCTTTCCAACTATTTTTGAGTATGACAAACTAACACTTATTAAAGTTCCATACCCGCTTTTCATTCCTATTATACTAATTACAAAATCTGAGCCTGTATCAAAATTAGGGTCATTAAAAACCTGTACTCCATCTATGATGACAGCACCAACCCCTATAATTTTTGCACCTTTAACAAAGTTCTTTGTAAAAGCATTATTAATTTGCATTAGTTCCATTGAATTACTAAGAGTACCTGATATTGATGATGCTAAATTAATTACTTCATCTAAGTCAAATCCTTTTTCTACCCGAGAATTAATATTAATCATAGCATCTGCATTATTAAACCGTACACTCGCACCATTTGAGCCAGTAGTAATTGCAAATACATTTTCACCGCGTTCTTGTAAATCCGAAAAGGCTTGTGCAGCTAAAGCCATATCATTTTTATCATTATGATTAGCAGTTATTACATATGACTGTGCCGCTTCTTGATAATATACATCCATCCGCCCATCAGGATCCACGTACTTTACGGGGTTGTTCCCTGCATAGTATTCAAGGCCACAAAAAAATCCTTCCCTAATGTTTTATTTTACCACACAAAGAACTAGAAAACAAGATATTACTGAACGCGGTTCCTACTTGGTTACAAAATTACGCGATAGCTATTCTAGAAAAAGTAGAATTAAACTAATACCTGCAATGATAATTCCTGCAATCTGAAAGCTTTTCCGATCTTCGTCTTTTTTTTTATAAAATGAAAATATAAATACTACACAACCTACAGCAAATAAACTAGTCCACATAATAGTTTTTTCCTCAAATTAAAAAAAAATATATCAAGCCTATATTACAACTGTAACCTCATGTCCCCAAAAAGATTGATAAAGAACACACTTCATCGTTTTCGTCAAAATTAAATCGCAATTCTAGGACATCAAAATCATAATTTATATAATATAATAGGTTCAAATTCCCTATGTCACGATGCGGTTCTCCATACATATCTAAAACATTTTTTTTCTTATGACCTATAGTTATTCCTTTTTTTGTTTTAACTACCTCGGATTCTGCTGTAATGCCAAAGACTAAACTATCATCAGCATTAGAAGTATACATTTTTCCCCAAGGATAACTATATTCTCGCAAAACAATGTATGAATTATCATATAATTCATAATCAACCTCACCGAGAATTTCTATGACATCCTCGGATCTATCCCCCAAAGATATTTCAGTATCACTTATTATAACAGAAAATTCATCTTGTGATAGCTGTGAGTATGTATTAAAACATAATGATAATAAAGCTATTACATATACTATTTTTTTCATAATTTCCCCTCCTGTGGTAAAAATAAATCAGGGTCTACAGGGATCCCATCACGCCTAAGTTCAAAATGTAAATGCGGTGCTGTATTTTTCTTATCACCAGTATGGCCGATTAACTCTCCTTTTCGCACTTTGTCCCCAACATCTACTACAAAAGAATCCATGTGTACATACCGTTGCTCAAACCCATTAATACCATCAATAATTAAGTAAGAACTTTTGCTCCTTGATTTTTCATATTCCAAGTCTGGTAATTTGACATTAATTAATGAAAAATTTATTTAAGCATTTTTATTAAAAATATAATTCTGGTATAATTACAAGTAATAACACCACAATTGCTTTTATATACTTTAATCTTTATGACCTCTCAAATACCTTAAATTTATATCAACAATATCCTCTGCAGTTCTAAAATCAATGACTGCAGGAGAGGTCTCTATATCTAAGCCTTTATCATAGCTATTTGTTGTTTCATTATACTTAAAGATTTCATCCTTAAACTTAAAGTATGAAACTTCTATAGTTGCATCATCTATTGCAAAAGCGCCATTATAAAAAAAAGCTTTCTTTTGTATATACCAATACCCTGACTCATCACAATAACTGGTATACATTGTTTTTCCTAAAGAAGAAAAAGTTTCCACTCTATAGATATAGTTTTCATTATTTGAAAAAACAAATAAGACTTGACCTTCCGATAAGGACTTTTCTACCTCTACAACTTCATAAGAATAATTATTTATATTTGAATCAAAATTATTAAAAAAGTTTTTTGGATTTTTTTCTGCATGTATATATACAATATTAAGTACTAAAAGAACAGCCAAGAACAATTTTTTTTTCATTTGCCACCTCCTCTTAAATATTCATCATAAAGTTCTTTTGTCGTTCGCCCTCCAGTATTCTCAAAATGTGGCGGGTCATATGGAGTTGTCCACTTTGATCCAGACTCGAAACCTTGATTTATTCCTTCATTTATTACATTTTTCCAGTTATAACCCTTAAAATTCCAATCTTTTTTCCCATCCTTACTATAAACCTCTACATCAAAAGCTCGTCTAAAATTATGGTTACTTTGTCCAGCTTTCGCATTTGTGACAATTTGACCGCCAATGATAGGATTTAAATTTTCATCGCGTCCTATTTTATACAAAGTATTTTGTTCTTCAAGGCTTCTATATGATGAAACAATCTCTACATTAAACCCTCGCGTTTGCAAATTACTAAACATAATAACAGCTTGAATTCTAATACTCGAATCAAGTTGACGAATGTGATTCTGATTATTCTGCGATAAGCTTGAAAAAGAAATATTAGGTTCAATCCCCTCATATGGATTTCCTGCGCCTGTGTAATTATCCCAAACACTTCCTTGATTTACATCACTCGTACTTACCCGCCCATCGGGATCCACGTACTTGACGGGGTTATTCCCTACGTAAAAAATGACGTCCTGTCATTTTTTACTACCGAGTTTTTAAGCGTTGCTTAAAAACTATATACTAAAATCTTTGCTTGACCTCAAGACTGTACCCTGTGTTAATTTTTTGATTAATATTAAAATCAAAAATAAACCAGAATATCTCGTACTGTCCATTTTTCTCACTTATAAATATTCTGTCATATATTATTTCATCTTTATATATAACCTTATAATCTAGTGCATAGAGTGGACTAGATGAAAACTCTGTATACCTAAGATAGTTGGAATATACCAATTCTATACTTTCAAACGCTCCATATGTTTCTAAAAAAGTTTTCATAAGTTCAGATCCCTCTGTTTCATCATCAAAACCAAAAAGCTCTCGATAAGGGCTTAATGTATCTAATATAAAGCCAAAACCATCACTAGTAAACCACTTACTAATATCACCTTGCCCTACATTGGGGCTGTCTATTAAAACCTCATAAAAGCTTGTTACAAATGCATTTAGTTTTATTATTTCTTCTTCTTTTAATTCCCTTGGCGCTGCATATCCATTAAACAAAGCAAATGGATAAAGCTGAACTAAAGCAAACAAAATACAAAGTGTACATATGTGCATTTTCTTATGTATACTTAAACGTAATTGCATCTACCTCTCCTATTACATAGTTTCTATAACACAT
>CAYJGO010000116.1:0-4413 GCA_964369855.1 uncultured Treponemataceae bacterium
TTTGTGGATTTCCACTTTTAAAAATGCCAGAACCAACAAACACACCTTCTGCTCCAAGTTGCATCATAAGAGCAGCATCTGCAGGAGTTGCTACCCCACCTGCCGCAAAGTTTACAACAGGAAGTTTTCCGTTTTCATGAACATACATCACAAGTTCATACGGTACTTGAAGTTCTTTTGCAGTGTTATAAAGCTCATCTTTTGAAAGTGCAGTAATTTTTCTAATTTCTCTCTGCATCATTCTCATATGTGTTACCGCTTGTACAACGTCACCAGTTCCAGGTTCGCCCTTTGTTCTAATCATAGCAGCACCTTCATTTATACGTCTAAGTGCTTCGCCTAAATCTTTAGCACCGCACACAAAAGGAACATCAAAATCAGCTTTGTTGATATGATAAATTTCATCTGCTGGAGTTAATACTTCACTTTCATCAATATAATCAATTTCAAGTGCTTGTAAAATCTGTGCTTCTACAAAGTGACCAATACGACATTTTGCCATAATTGGAATTGTTACAGCTTGTTGAATTTCTTTAATAAGCTTTGGGTCACTCATTCTTGAAACTCCACCTGCTGCTCGAATGTCAGCGGGTATTCTTTCTAAGGCCATAACGGCGCATGCACCTGCATCCTGCGCAATTTTTGCTTGCTCTGCATTCATAACGTCCATAATAACGCCACCTTTAAGCATTTGAGCAAGTTGTTTATTTAATTCAAATCGTTTTGTTTCCATAGATATAATTCCTCATAAATTTTATAATTCAAATTTCGCAAGTCTCTCACAAGCCTTTTCAATTGATTCTCTATGTCCAAAAGAACTAAATCGAACAAAGCTTTCCCCAGCTGGACCAAAGCCTACTCCCGGAGTTGTTACAATATGGCATTGGTTCAGTATTTCATCAAACACTTCCCAGCTTTTTTTACCAGGAAATTGTACCCATAAATATGGAGAGTTTCCATCACCAAAAATCTTAATACCTAATTTTTCAAAATTTGGTTTTAACAACGCAGCTTTAATAAGTCGTGCATTTTCAAGATAGTAATTTACCAAGCCCTTCATTTCTTCAAGGCCTTCAGAAGAAAGTGCTGCAAGACCACCAGCTTGTGCAATATTTGATGCACCATTAAAAATAGTAGTCATAATGCGGTTCCAATCATTTATAATTGGTGTACCATCTGCATATTTTAGATTTTTAGGAACCACAGACCAACCTAAACGAACACCAGTAAACCCAATTGGTTTTGAAAATGAGTTTATTTCAATGGCGCAATCTCTTGCCCCTTCGATTTCAAAGATTGTTTTCGGCACACCCTCTTCTCTAACAAAAGCAAAGTAAGCAGCGTCGTAAATAATTATACAACCTTTCTCTTTTGCAAAATCAACTAATTTTTGTAATTCTTCTTTTGTTGAGCTCGCTCCTGTAGGATTATTTGGAGAACAAAAATAAATAAGTGAGTTTTCTTTAACTACTGATAAATCAGGAAAAAAACCATTTTCTTCAGTGCATGGCATGTATACAATACCTTCATACCCATCCTTACCTTCACTCTTTGCTCCTGCGGCTCCAATTAAAACAGAGCCATCAACATATACAGGGTAAGCAGGATCTTGAACAGCAACATGAACATCTTTTCCAAAAAGGGCTTGAATGCGGCCAATATCACATTTAGCACCATCTGAAATAAAAACTTCATCTACTTCAACCATGGCAGGATAAAACACCTTTGCAATTTTTTCTCGTAATGCACTATTACCCTGTTCATCACCATAACCAGAATAACCTTCTCTTGTTCCCAATCCTTCAACATAATCAATCATGGCTTGTTTTATATGCGGCGTAATAGGTTCAGTGGTATTTCCAATTCCTAAACTTATAATATCAGCATTAGGATTTTTAGCAGAAAACTCCCGTCGGCGTTTTGCAATTTCAGGGAAAAGATACCCTGCTGCAATATTTTTTAAGCCAGTATTTCTTTTTATCATATATCGCTCTCCAATACTTTAATAATGTTAAAAAATTATAGCATAAATAAATAATATAGTCAAAAGCATATATAAAAAAATGAGCAGCATATTGCCGCTCATTTTTTATTTTTTTTCCAGTAAAAACAAAAACTCTGTTACGTGCTTATTTCTATTATGTAGGTTTCTAGATGCTCTAAATGTAGTATACTTACACTCTCTCATACTAACTTTTCCATATTTCGTTAATATATTTTTCATTTCATCTGTTGAAATAAAACCTTCAGAGTTAAACGATATTAAAACGTATTTAGCATTAATCCTACTTACAAGATCTTCTAATGCATGAGAAGATTCATGAACTTTATTGTAAACCGAACGATTCCAGTCAGCATCAATACCAGAAATAGTACTCATAGTTTTTGGTGCTTCATTATTAGCAATAAGATTAAGCATGAAATAATTTGAACCATACGGATGTTGATTATAAGGAGGATCGATGTATGCTATATCCACTTCTTCAACTTCATTAATAACAGTATTAGCATCTCCTTGTAAAACTTTCAATTCACAATCAAATTTACTAAAAACAGGAAACTGAATTTCTATTTCCGCTGTAATTCTATTTAAGGCATCTTTATTACTACCACCAAATTGCCCTATTCCATTTTTGTTTTTATAAAACCCTTTGAAAACTCCTGACGTATTTGTATGAACTGATGCTAATGCCAACAGAGGTGCTATAAAATACTTTTGTATATCCACAGGATATTCTGAAATTATTTTACGCGCTGTATCGATATAGTTCGCATTTCTATTTGTATAAAAAGCTCTTTCACCTTCTTTAATATCACGGTCATTTTCTGGTGAATAATTTTTAGATATTACTCCAAATTCCCACAAATTCTTGTATTCAGCATATTCTAATTGTTCTTTTAAATCGCAAAACAAACCTCGCAGTTGAACCATATCTCTATCAGATGAATTTGATAGATAACAAGAGTTTATAACATGAGAATATGTTTCTAAATCATTTGCAATTAATAATGAAGAATGTTTTTTAAAATACCTTGATACAATACCTGACCCAGAAAAAACATCAAATATTCGTAACTTTTCTTTACCAGTTTTTTTTTGAATATCTTCTAAAGAAGAACCTATAAACTCTAATAAAGATCTTTTATTTCCCAAATATGTAATTATCTGCGAAGTTAAAAATTCTTCACTTTCTTCCACATTTGTACTAGGATTAACAAGGGATAATGGAATCCGATTTACAAAGTTTGACACATCTCCAAATATATCGGAGTACTGATAATTTGCTGCAGTTGAAATACTCATATTTTATTATCGGTATATAAAATTAGAGTATAAGAAAAAAATTATAATTTAGTAGAGTGTATTCTAGTAATCGCAGCTGCAATTGCATCTGCTGCATGGTCAGGTTTTGGGACAACTGTTAATCCCAATAATAATGAAACATATTTTTGAACCACCTCTTTAGAGGCATTTGCAGTACCTGTAACAGATTTTTTGATATCATTAGGACTAAACTCTTGAAGTTCGATGCAATTTTGTGACAGGCATAAAATCAACACTCCGCGCGACTCAGCTACAGACAAAGCACTTGTAACATTTTTTGAAAAAAATAAAGTTTCCATGCCAGCAATATGAGGCTTAAACTCCCTTATAATACATTGCATTCTATTATAAATTTCTAATATCCTTTCACTATGACTATGTTCTTTTTTTGTTTCAATTACCCCATAATCAACTAATTTATACCGCGATTGTGAGTAATCAATGATTCCCCATCCTGTATTTGCTAACCCTGGATCAATACCCAAGATACGTGTGGCTGTTTTTTTAGAGGTATCTGTAAATGACTCGGGAACAGCTTTCACTGTTCCCGGAATTGAAGAAAAAGAATCTAGCTTATTCAGCTTCGAATCCTTCTGGAATATCAATGTTTGAATAAACATTTTGAACATCATCATCTTCTTCTAGCTTATCGATAAGTTTTAAAACTTTTCGTGTTGTTTCTTCATCAACTGAAGAATAAGTATCTGGAACCATGGATACACTTGCAGAAACTGATTCAAAACCCTTTGCTTGCATTGCTTCAAGTACATTTTCAAAATCTGAAGGGTCAGTTGTTACAGTAATTACACCATCTTCAGCAGCAATATCTTCAGCACCTGCTTCAAGTCCTGCTTCCATAACATCGTCTTCACTTACGCTTTCTGCATCATATTCAATAACACCTTTTCGATTAAACATGTATGCAACGGAACCTGTAGCACCTAAGTTTCCACCAGTTTTTGAAAAAATATTTCGAACATTTGCAGCTGCACGGTTATTGTTATCTGTTAATACTTCGACAAGAATAGCAACTCCACCTGCTCCATAACCTTCGTAAAGTTTTTCTTCGTATATTGCACCACCTAATT
>CAYJGO010000117.1:0-4405 GCA_964369855.1 uncultured Treponemataceae bacterium
AGATGTTTCTCTCCTTACTGATAGTATGTTTGCTATTTCTTTGTTAGTTTTCATAATAAATAACCCTCTATTCTGTCCTTGGCGATGTTAAAATATTTTTCATCTAGCTCTATACCAATAAAATTACGATTTAAGTTCTTACAAGCAACTCCTGTCGTGCCACTTCCCATAGTAAAATCTAAAACAGTATCTCCTTCGTTTGTATATGTCTTAACTAAGTCCTCCATCAACTTAACTGGTTTTTGTGTTGGGTGCAGCCCTTGATTATCTTTTTTATATTCAAGAACATTGTTTTTTAACTTCTCTTTTCCACAAAGATTAAATGTAACGACATACCTTTTTTTATACAAATCTCTTTCTTTCAAGTATTCTTTTACTGAGAACTCTATAACACCACTTTCTTTAAGGTGGGTAAGCATTTTTTCATCAAAGAAGTTGTTGTAGTCATCGCCACCATATTTAATTTTCTTTGATAGGTTCTTTTTAGCACTAGCAAGGTTTTTATACCTTCCCTCATTAAACATTTCCTCCGCAAATACTTCTTTTCCGCACCTATCAACCGCCTTAATGACCCAATCATTACAAATAGATGTTTCCTGATGAGGACACTTGTTTTGAAAAACCAATATATCCTCAAAAACAGAAACAGGTGCCTTTTTGCACATTAATATATTCCCCGCTGTGTTTTTTAACCAAATCATTCTATAGTTAAAAGGAAGATGAACCTCTTGTTCGGAAATAAGACTTGAAGTATAAGGCTCTTGTGAAAAAAGGATTAGCCGACCATTCATTCTCAAAAGACGAGTTGCCCTTTCAAAAACCTCCTTTGGTTCTATTTCTGAATCCCAGCTGTATTTTTTATCCAAAGACTTCATTATTCCATAAGGAGGGTCGGTTATAATAGCATCTACCTTAACACCCTCTGCAATCAATTTATCCATAACATCTAGGCAATCGCCTTTATATAGCTTCATATTTTTATTTACCCTTGCATATAATTTCGGTTAAAATCGTCAAGAAAATCTTCGCAGTTTTCAGATATTCTTGTGTATCCATTTTTTTCTGCAATACTTATTGTGCTCTCAAATAGTGCCAAAAGCATTTTTAAATCACTTTCTTCCACTAGCCTCTCTATTTTACCAACACCTCCTGTTCTTAATACCTCTAATCTTTCTTTTTCCATTATTTATTCTCCTTTCTACTCTTTGTAATATTTTCAAAAAAAATCTCATCTGGTATTTTTGAGTAAGTGCCTTTCAAAAACTTAACAAGAGCCATAAGCTCCCTATAAGGAACAACTCTTTCTATATCACCATTTACAAAGATTGTGCAATTTTTTTCCTCTGTGTCCACCATCATATACTGGTCTTCACAAAGTAAGTGTTTCATATAAATAAACATAGCTCTAACAAAATGTAGAAGGCTTAGCGATAGCTCTGTTAGCCCACATCAGCCCTGTTTGTATTTCCTTTTTTGCTATTTCCAAGCTTTTAAGGTCTACGGAAAAACCCTCGTTATCAAATATTGATATTCTATCCAAAAGGAATCCTATCTCATTCCCTAAGGTTTTTATTTCATTCATTACTTTTTTTTGGTCTTCGGTTAGCGGGTTGTATCCTATTACTTCCATTTTTCACTCCTTTTTTGTTTTATTACTTGTTACAACATCATAATACACAATAGGTTTTAATTGTCAACTATTGTTTACACTTTTTTGTGGATTACTTTATAAGGGCTTGTTTTCGTTAGTTTATTTTATATATTGACTCTTTGATAAAATTAACTATAATTCAAATAACGGCTAGTGATTGCAACACGAAAAGCAAAACCCTATTGCCTGCCGTTGTTATTTTAGGGACTATAAAGGGAATAGAAATGATTCAAGGCAACAGAGCCGTTGATATAACAGGCAATAAATATAATTTTCTAACAGCATTAAAATATATAAGGTCTTACAAGACTACATCTAAAGCAAGGCAAATTTGGTTGTTTAGATGTGATTGTGGGAATGAAAAAGAAATAATAAAAGGCAATGTGATGCAGGGGACAGTTAAGTCTTGTGGTTGTATGACAAAAGCTCTTTTATCGGCAAGTGCTAAAAAACAAATCAAACACGGACTTCACGGAACTCCTCTTTACTTCTGCTATCACGCAATGAAACAAAGGTGCAACAACCCTAAGCTAAAGTCTTATAAAAACTATGGTGGCAGGGGAATAACCATTTGCAAAGAATGGTTAGATAATCCAGAAGCTTTTTATAATTGGGCTTTGTGTAATGGATATTCTGAAAGTCTACAAATTGATAGAATTGATGTTAATGGTAATTATGAGCCTAACAACTGCAGATTTATAACACACGCAGAACAACAAAAGAATAAAAGAAACTCTAGACGAATTCAATCGGATTAAAGTGAGCAACACCATAGCTTACAGCATCAAAAATATGCGGAGTAAACAAGAACCTTGTATCTGTTTCTAATTGTCTTGGAGTTGGGCAATCTATTATTTGTGTGCCTTTCTTGAATTGTAATTGCTTCATAGCTTTGATAATCTCTTTGCACTTAGGGTGTATTATAACCCTTCTTTGTCCGTCTGTGCCATATACAGCCTCGTTAAAAGCATTGATTCTGTTTATAATAGGTGGGTTAGCTCTCGGTATTTCTATCTCCACCTCATATCCGTGTTCTACAAGAGTATTATATATTATCGCAATATCTGAGTAATCTGAGCTTGTTTTTCTGCTTCTGCCACTTGCATCGCCTGTTAATATCCATTTGTTCTTATGGTTAGGGTATCTCCTTATAACCTCATTTATAACTGTTTGCGTGTTTACATTCTCTATGCAGAACTCATCAATAAAATAAAACTTATCTCGCTTGTTATTGCAATGATATAAACAACTTGCTTGGCTTCCTATGTTAAAGTCAAATCCATAATATAACGGCAAGTCATCACAATAATTCATATCGCCACATATGTTTTCATCACTAAAGTATTTAACAACTGCGTTTTCAGCTCTTGGCTTAACCTTGTTTAAGTAAATCTCCATATACTCATCTGGCTTGTTTGCTTTCATTATATTAGCTCGCTCAATAGCTTGCTCAGATATAAAGCCTAAATGCTCAATCTCAGGATAATTAACCTCAATAAAATAGGTATTCTTTGGAGCAGTCATTGTTTCATAGTCCAAAAACAAAGCTTCCTCTACTGGCAATTCATCGCTTATTCTATTATACAACACAATCAACACACAACCTTGCTTTCTTAGTGTTGGTATTAAAACACGCCATACTGGAGATGTTACCGCTTGAGCCTCGTCAATTAAGAATATATCAGTTGATGATGCGACACCTTTTAATGCCTCAATAGCTTGTATATTTACTTCTTTTAGCCCTTTGAAGAATATAACAGAGCCGTTAGGGTGTCTTATCTCTGTTGATGTAGATTCAAAGCCACAATCAGGAAAATCACGCTCTATTATCATTTCTAATTCTGCTTTAATAGAATCATTTACTGTGTCTTTTGTTTCCCTAAAGCAACAAACCCTTTTAGGGCTTTCTAAACAAGCTGTTAATGTTCCTTGACCTGCGTGTGTTGTTTTACCAGATAACCTGCCACCAGTTGCTGCAATAATAGAATATTCACTATTGCTTAGATTTAATAATGGCTTGTATTTCTTGTAGAACCTCATTCAACTAATTCAATCCTTACTGCTGGAATTTCTTTGACTTTTAAGTCTACTTCCTGTTTATCTCCATAGATGCCTTGATTAGCCTTTGCAGCCAGTCTTAAATAACCATCAAATAACACTCTTGCCTTTTGTGGTTCATAAACATCGTTTTCTAAATTACTTAAAGCTCGTTCGCATTTATCAAAGTATCCGTGTGATTTTTGCACCCTTGCTCGTGTGGAAAGCTTACTAACTTCTTCATTATCAAGGTTTTCTGCTTGGAATCTAAAATAAAAGTTCTCTGGCTTACCCTCTTTCTTACAAGCTTCTTTTATGCTATCACCCGATGCAATATTATCTGCAACCTTTCTAAACAGCTCTATATTTGAGATATCATAAACACCGTTCTTTTTTTTATTCTGTTCTTTGAGGCTTTTAGTCATCTACTTATTCCTCAACAACTGCAATTCAATGTAAAGGTCTTTTACTCTTTGCTTTTCTATGGTTAGTTGCTCTTGCATAGTTTCGTTAGCTGTTTTAAGCAACAAGTTTTCTTTAACTCTTCTTGCTGAAGCACCCCTTAGAATTTCAAACTGCTCTTTAATATCGTTATATTTACTTTTCAATACAAACATTATACACCTACCCACAACTTGACTCTTTGCCAGAATGTTAGTTTTTTGTAATTGTTTTTTACTAGCTCTTTTGTCATATCGTATTTTTTGCAAACTTCTT
>CAYJGO010000118.1:0-4395 GCA_964369855.1 uncultured Treponemataceae bacterium
AACATGAGTTTAAAGCCTTTCAAGAGTTTGTAAAAAAGCACAAGGTAAAATATGACTATATTGCTCTTGGTATTTTAGACATGGCTATAGTTATAAAGAGTATTGGTTAACTTACATGAAACAAACTCTAGTTATTGGATCAACTGTAGTTGATGTGATTTTACGTTTACCATATCTTCCCCAAAAGACACAAGATGTGAATATTTTTTCACAAACACATAATTTAGGAGGTTGTGCATACAATGTATCAAATATGCTTAGCCTCGAGAATGTCCCAAATATATTGTGCTCTCCAGTAGGCACTGGTCTTTATGGAGAGTTTGTTCAACGAGAACTTTCACATAAGGGGATTACACCATTTGTTTTTTTGGATGATGTTGAAAATGGTTGTTGTTATTGCTTAGTAGAGGCTGATGGTGAGCGTACTTTTATATCACATCATGGTGCAGAATATTTATTTAAAAAAGAGTGGATGAAACATGTTGATTTAAGTTCAGTTGATTCTGTGTATATTTGTGGAATTGAAGTGGAAGATCCAACGGGAATTGAAATAGTAGAATTCCTAGAAGAAAATGCTCAATTAAAAATATATTTTGCAGTAGGCCCTCGAATAAATCATATCGAAAAAAAGAGATTAGAAAGACTTTTTAGTTTAAGCCCAATTCTTCATTTAAATGAAAAAGAAGCTTTGGAATATACAAATTGTAATCGACTTGAACAAGCGGCTAAATATCTTAATACATTAACAAGTAACTCTCTTATCATTACCTTAGGTGAAAGAGGAGCGCTTGTTTTTGAAAATAATGAAATAACAAGCGTTATGAGTGAAACCGTTCCTGTTGTTGATACAATTGGCGCTGGAGATTGTCATATAGGTTCAATTATATCTGGTCTTAAAAAAGGTTATACGCTGATTGAGGCTGTGAAAAGAGCAAATAGATTTGCAGCAGCTGTTGTTGGAATTAATGGTGCAGTTTTAACTACAAAAGAGTACAATGAGGTAAAATTTGAAAAATAAACAATTTAATGAATTAGCAGTTTGTGGCTTTGAGGCAGTAAAATCACTTGGCCGGCATAACCCACACCTTATAACTCGTTTTTATTACTCGGAAAATAGAAAAACTGATTTCTCTCTTCTTTGTAAAGAGTTAGCAGAGCGAAAACGACCGTATAATATGGTTGAACAAGTTGATTTAGAAAAGCTATCAGGATCAACGCATCATGAAGGTGTAGTTGCAATGATTTCAAAACCTTTAATACACGATGTTACGTTTCCATTGCTCCAAAATCTTGTACATGAAAAAAAAAGCATCTTAATATTAGATAGAATATCTAATGCGAATAATTTTGGTGCCATCGTTCGCTCCTGTGCATTTTTCGGTCTAAAAACAATTATTATTTCGACTGATGATGCTCAAAGTTCAATTACCACAGCTACGTATCGAATTGCAAAAGGGGGTATGGATTTTTTAAAAATCTATAAAGCGGAGTCAATTAATAGGTTGTTAAGTGATTTGCAAGGTTTTTTTGTCCGCATTGGAACGGATGTTCATACAAGTAATTCACTACATAATTTACATGAAACTATTACGGCAGGTGACTTTACAGATTTGCCTTATGCTATAATTTTAGGCAACGAAGAAAGGGGCATAAGCGAAACTGTTAAAAATGCTTGTGATGTTTTAGTAAAAATTCCAGGTCACCAAATTGATGAGAGTGGTATTGAAAGCCTTAATGTCGCTCAAGCTGCAAGCATACTTTTATATGAACTATATAAATAAAGCACTGTTTTTATAGGCTGTTATAGTAAAAGGACACGTAAAGATGAATATATATTTAACCGATAATCTATTTGTATGAATAATTTGGTTGTTTTATATGTGCCTTCAAGCACTGGTTATGCTCATGATAAAGTCTTTAGCAATAAAAGCGCTATAGAAAAAAGCACCGAGTGGTCAAATTCTCTCAGTAATTGTGTTGCAGTAGAATTTATATATGGTTCTGATTTTGAAAAATATGAGAATGATAATACTATTAGCTTAGAATTGCTTTTGAAAAAAATATCGATACTTATATTACAACATAAAGCAGACACAGTTATATTCGCATGGGCAGATTGTCCCTTTTTAAACTCAGATTTAACAGAAACATTATTGCGTATGCATGCTAACTACAGAGCTGAGTATACCTTTGCAGAAGGATTACCCTATGGTTTTTCACCCGAAATTATTCATTCTGGAACTATTTCAATTTTGCAAAATTTGCTTGATTCCAAAAAAGATGTTGTTAATACAAGTCTTACACGTGATTCTATTTTTTCACTTATCAAAACAGATATTAACTCATTTGAAATTGAAACTTATATGGCTGAAAATGATTATAGATACTTACGATGTTCCTTTTCTTGCTCAACAAAAAGAAACACCGTAGCATGTATAAATTTATTTAATGAATGCAAAGAAGTCATTAACGACATCGAGCAAACGTGTAAAATAATAAGTGGCAGTGCATCTGTTCAGCGAACATTACCAGCATTTTATAACATACAAATTAAAAGC
The DNA here is from genome assembly GCA_964369855.1 of uncultured Treponemataceae bacterium. GTDB lineage: Bacteria > Spirochaetota > Spirochaetia > Treponematales > Treponemataceae > CAYJFX01. Next base: position 2,559 of record CAYJGO010000118.1, read on the forward strand.
CCTTCTCAACAGCAAGTTATATATGAGCCAGTAGTAAAACAAGGAGAGATGGACTTGGACTCATTTAAAGCACTTCTGGAAAATATATATACATTTAGTGAAGATGCAGTGATAAGTTTATCATTTTTAGGTGATCCCCTATATCATGAGCACTTCATTGATTTTGCAACATCTGTTTTAACATATAATACATTTAGCTTAATTTTAGAAACCGATGCTGTAAATTTAACCCAAGGTTTATTGGATCAATTGATTAATTGTGTTCAAAAGAATCCAGTTTTACTGACACAACAACGAGCGTTAAATTGGATTATTCGATTAGACGCATTAGATTCAGATCTTTACTGTAAAATACATCCCAATAACACAGATGAAAATTTTAGAAATGCAGAAAACTCCATTTTATACTTAAAAGAAAAAATGCCTTTTGCTGTGTATCCTCAATTTGTTCGGATGAATTGCAATGAACACCAGCTTGAAGGGTTTTTTAGAAAATGGACTGCAGATGGTTCAACAAATATAATTATACAAAAATTTGATCATATTTCACATTTATTACATGATGAAAAACCAACTGACCTATCTCCAATAAATAGATATGCTTGTTGGCACATAAAGCGTGATATGAATATACTAGCAGATGGAACTGTTGTACGCTGCAAAGCAGCAGCATTTGCTCAAGATAAAGATATTGCAGTGTTGGGTAATGTTTTTGAAGAAGAACTTTCAACAATTTGGGATAGGGGTAGTGTAAACGTAACTAATCAGCTTAAGGGGATTTTTACTGGGCAGTGTGGAGAAAGTGATGAATACTATACCTTTAATTTTTAATGAAAGACAAATTAAAAGAACTGTTTTGGGTGGTAAAAATTCAATTGATACTAAGGTATTGTTGCCTTGCTCAGTTGTTTTACTAAATCGTGGAAACAACCATTATAGGCAACAAACAATTGATAATCTTATTAAATGTGGTTTTTCCCAAATTGTATCAGTTGAAAACTCAAGCTTAAGTTATAACCTAGAAGATTTTTCACAAAGGCATCCTCAAGTAAAATTTGTAATTCCATTAGAAAAACTTAGTATTGGAGATATGATAAATATTGGTATATCAGAATGTGACAGTGAGTTTGTATTAGTATTGTGGAACGATATTCATATAACATCAAATATTGTTCAACCATTTATTTTAGAAAAAATGATGAACTATAATATGCTTTGCATAGCACCAGTTTTACAGACTGTAAGATTACAACCGCTACCTATTGAAATGATACCAAATATTGAAAATTCAGTGTTTGTTGCTTCTCCTACATCAGTAATAAAAGATATGTCAAAGACGGTATACCCTTTTGACTTTATAGGTTTGTACAATAGGCAAAAATTTATGCAATTAGGTGGTTATGATTATACAATCACTACGCCGTATTGGCAAAATTTAGATTTTTCTCTACGAGCTTGGCTTTGGGGAGAAAAAATATCAATTTCAAGTAGTTTTAAACTTCGCTATGATGATGAAAGTCCGTTAGAGGATATAACTGCAGATACTACACAACTACGGTTTTACTTAAAAAACTGTGCTCCTACATTTAAAAATGATTATTCATATATTCCTAAGTTAAAGTACTTTTCTTTTATGCATAAACACCCAGCGAATCCATTTGAGGCATTAGCCGAATTTAATGATGCTAGAAACTGGGTCTTTATAAATAGGTATAGATTTAAAACTGATGTAACAATGCTAGTAAATAATTGGCAAGCATTAGAGACTTTTGAAGGTGGAATATGACAATTGTAGCAGTACAATGCCGCCTTTCATCAACTCGATTGGAAAAAAAAG
>CAYJGO010000119.1:0-4353 GCA_964369855.1 uncultured Treponemataceae bacterium
CACCTTTAAAAGCTCCGTGAACAGAATCAAATTTTAACATGTAAACAAGATAATCTGGATCTAAAAGGTCATTAATACCTACAATTTGAATTTCATTTGAAAAGTTTTGTACTGCTGCACGGAAAACCATACGTCCGATGCGTCCAAAACCGTTAATTCCAACTTTTACCATGGGTTTTTCTCCTAATAAATATATAATTTTATACCTAATATAACTAAAAAAAACAATAAAGTCAATAGGACAAAAAAACCGCCAAGCACCTCAGTTCGTTATTTTAATTTTTAATCCTCATTATCCCTTGTTAAAATAAACAAAAAAGAGTATATTGAATACGTATGAAAAAGTTATCAACAGTGTTATTTATATTAGTTGGGTTGGTTATTATTTTCTTAGTAATTAGAGAAAATATCAATTTTGATGTAGTTCAAAATACAATTCAGGGATATACGAATCAACCAAGTATTGTCAACGACCAAAGTGAAATTCTAACTAATGAAGCCCTAGCTGATACGGAAAATATCAGCGTTTTGGTATCACTTAACTCAAATGAAGTTGTTGTTGCGGCGGTCTCAGTTGATTTTAACTTAGATAGTTACGTTGACCAAATTGTAGCAGTTAAAGACTCAGAAAGTCCCTACATAAAAGTTATTATAGGTTTATATAACCCTTTATTTGGCTCTCACGACAGATCAAGAGAAATTGAAACAGAAATAGAGCAAACTCGAACTTTTTCAATTGACGTCATAGACATAACAGGTACACATGAAAACTCACTTATTATCAGTGGAATAGCAGAAAGCAATGAATCAATACTGCAAGTTTGGCTTTCTCGCACTACTAGCCGCACTCTAAATTTAGATCTCATTGCAAACATAAAAGCTGAAGGAACAATTTTTGTTAACCAAACACCTAGAAACTCATCATATTACTATGACACAGAAAATGATACAAGCTTTCCTATCTGGGTATATACTGCAGACCCATCGTCAGTTGAAGGCTCATTAGATCAATTACAAATTATGTATGATTGGAATTCACGCAGGCGGCAATACGAACAAGTAAGCGAAACACGAATTTTAGGTCGAACTATCAATGCCCAAGAATTATCTAGAATTCAAGATGGCACTGAAAAAACATTTGGAAACTTTTTAAGTACAACATGGCGAACAGTATCCCCTTCTGAAATATCAAATCCATACATCGCTTTTAATTACGAAAATAAAACAATTACCTTTTTGAACAACGGAACTGCTGAGGAGTATGTTTGGGAAACCAGTATTCTTCGCCGTAATGGCATTTTTATTTCCACCACCAATAAAAATCTATCAACTGTTGTAAGAAGGATTGATATCACCTTAATCTCTGTTGACGAAATACGCGTTAAGGTTACTGATGCCTTACATATTGCAGCAACACCACTAACTACATGGGATGGCAATTATAAAAAACAAGCTGGCACAAATTTGGGCAATTTTACTACCGCAGTTGCATCAAATGATCAAAGCAAAGCAGATTTACTTCGCACACTAAAAACACCAGCTCAAAAAGTTTGGGAAGCAGACAATGGGTATTTTTTAACATTTTCTGACACCACTTATACTGCTAATGATGGGGATTCTCAAGAAACAGGTGCCTTTACAATTTTCAATGTGTACTCTGAACAAGTCATGCAAATCAAAAGTGATGTAAGTTCTAGTACTTTAACTGGCTTTTATAGAATAAGTAGCGAAGATACAAATCAAACTGATGGAACAGTACAAGTGCGATTGATTCCTGTTGAGATTGGAGCCACTGATATTGTTACAAGCCTCTCTCAGCCCATAGTGTTGGAATTAAAAGATCGTTAATATTGATTATTAAAAAACCAAAATGGAACCGGTAGTGTTTGGGCTTTCCCCAATACTACTGCGGCCTCTGGAGAATGTGGAAATTCTTTTACCAATTGGTTTGACCATTTTTCTTCATCAGTTAAGTAAAAAAGCGTTACTAGAATAGATGGTTTAACACTAATCATAGATTTTGCATTAACATACGACTCTAAAACAGAAATTGGAGCCGACTGCTCTTCTTTTCCATCCGTTTTAATAACCCAACTCCATACTGCATATAAATTAACACTAGCTTTAATTTCATCTGCTGCAGAAGAAGGAAAAGCGGTACTTAACAGGAAATCCGCTCTAGAAACATCACCTGTCATAAGAGCACATCGAACTGCACCTAACAAAAAAGATTGTCCCTGAATAGTTTCACGACCAACAAGGGTTGCAGCATTTGTATAATAAAAACTGGCATCCGTATAGTCTCCAAACTGCTCTTGAAGAGAAGCTATTATTCCTGATGCTTGTAATTGCTCTGCTTTCGTACCCTTTTCAACGATGTCCTTAAGAACTTCGATAGTTTCTTCAACAGATGTAGAGTTTTCAAGTGCCCTTTCAATCTTTGATTGAGAATAAAAAGGTATTATACAGAATAATAAAAGTAATACAACCCAACAATAAACCTTATTCATTTACTTATTTTCCCTTAGGATTCTCTTGAATAATAGTTTTATCATCACCAGACTTTTCTTTTTTAGAATCAGTTTTTTTCTTAAAATGTAATATTGAGCTGAAATCTGCTATCTTTTTTTTGTTCTCTATTACAGTGTCTGTAACATGTTCTTTATCGCCTGTTAATTTTTCTGCAGAACTTTTTTTAGTCTGTTTCTTTACAGGCTTCACGTTTTGCACTGCCTTTTGATTTTTGGGGAATTTCATTCCAAGTGAAAATAAAAAGGCAATAACAGCACCAAATACAAAAGAAATAAGCACTGTTAAATATACTGGCACATTTTCATATGTTTTAAATCCAACATGTATGTTGCAAGAATTTTCCAAATTAAACCCAATAAAAAAGGTTGTAGCAACAAGACAAATTAAAAATAATATAAGTTTCCAAGGCATAAATGTACTCTCCTATAACAAAAGCTTATTATATTATTGTACCACGGAATGTATTTCCATGCAACTCATCAAGGTGCACATTTACAAAAGTGCCTATGTGTTCTTCCCCTGCTTTAAAAACCACATGAGCATCTTCTTCTGTTCGCCCTATTAATTCAAGCTTTGAATCTTTTGAATAGCCTTCTGCAATTACCCGAACAACTTGACCAAGCCTTTCTCGATACATACCATTGGTAATAGCTCTTTGTATTACAATAACCTCTGCAAGCCTTTCTTTTTTTATTTCCATGTCTACTTGATTTTCAAAATTGCAAGCTGGAGTACCTTCTCTTGGATTATAGTAATACATGTATGCCATTTCATATTGTACTTTTCGTATTAAATCAAGTGTTTGCTCAAAATCGCCATCAGTTTCGCCAGGAAAGCCAATGAGTATATCAGTTGTCAAAGACACATGAGGAATTTTGGCTCTAATTCTATCAACAAGTGAAAGATAGTCTTCACGGGTATACTTTCTATTCATAGACTCCAAGATTTTCGTTGAACCATGTTGTACTGGAAGATGAATATGGCGACACAATACCCTGTGCTCTGCAATAACATCTATAAGTTTATCAGATAAATCTTTTGGATGACTTGACATAAAACGAACCCATTCTATTGGCGAAGACGTATTTTCTAAGCGAATAGCAATTTTTTCCATAAGAGTTGGAAAATCTATTTCTCCATTTTCATCTTTCCACGTATAAGAATTTACATTTTGACCTAATACTGTTATTTCTTTTACACCTTGCTTTGATAGTGCATCGATTTCATTTAAAATATCTACTGGACTTCTTGAAACCTCGCGCCCTCTAACATAAGGCACTATACAATACGTACAAAAATTATTACACCCATGCATAATGGGAACAAAGGCTTGAAATGCACCAGGTTCTGCTGAATACGGTGCAAAGGTATAAACAGGCTCATCTTGAAAGTCTTTAGCTGCCTTTGGTTTTAGAGTAAATGTTTGCACATCTTTTAGGCTATTTTTTTCAATACTGATAGCTATATCTGCAAAATGTTGTTTTTGAAAATTTCCAACGGCATAGTCTACTACGGGAAAATCTTTTTTCAGCTCATCTCTCAGGCGCTCAGCCATACAACCGGTAACAACGAGGGTAAAAGTCTCTCCCTTTTTTTTTCTCTGCTTCCTAATTGAAGTATATTTTCCAAGCCTGCCAGCTATTCTGCTTTCTGCAGTAGCTCTAACTGAACAAGTATTTATAATAACAAGATCTGCAATGTCACCACTGCTTGCAGTAGTCCATCCTCTTTGCAAGAGAACTTGTTCTATAGAAGCAGATTCTGCTTTATTCATTTGGCAACCATATGTTTCAAAAAAGTATTTCATAATCAAATGCGATT
>CAYJGO010000120.1:0-4335 GCA_964369855.1 uncultured Treponemataceae bacterium
CGCCCATAAACTTTGACCCGCAAGAATACCAAGACGTGGGAGATGAAAAGGTAAAGTTTTTAAAGCCAATTGTAAAAGCGTGCGAACAACTTGCAATAGAAGTTGAAAAAGCTTACGACAAAGGAGAGTTTCCACTTATTCTCGGCGGAGATCATTCAATCACTCTTGGCTCAATTGCCGGAATCGCAGCAAGTGCGAAAAAGCAAACCAAAAATATAGGTCTTTTGTATGTAGATGCACATGGCGATTTTAACACACCAGAAACATCTAGCTCAGGGAACATTCACGGAATGCCCGTTGCAGCCTCATGTGGGTTTGGTCACGAAAAATTGGTAAACCTTCATTACAAAGGGCAAAAAATTAATCCTAAAAATGTATGTTATATTGGTTGCCGCGACATTGACCCATTAGAAGGCCCTTTAATGAAAGAAGCTGGGGTAAAAATGTTTACTATTCGTGACATAGACAGAATGGGCTTTCACCACGTTATAGAAAAAACAAAACAATTTTTTATAGCCCAAAAAGTAGATGCAATTCACTTTAGTTTTGATATGGATGTAATGGATCCAAGCTTTGCACCAGGTGTTGGAATAGAAGTTCCAGGTGGCTTAAGCTATCGCGAAGTATTACTCCTTGCAGAAGAAATGAGTGCTACAGGACTGGTAAAATCGGCAGACTTTGTAGAAGTTAATCCTGTATTAGATATTCGAAACCAAACAGCAAAAATGGCAGTGCAACTAATAGCATCCTTACTTGGAAGCAAAATATATTAAAAAAAGATTGCAAAATCTAAATTAAGAAAAGCAGTTGCTAGTATTCTCTTTATGGTATATACTTTAAGTGTATGAATAAATGGAAAATAACCTATATAGTATTAGCAGTATACGAGCTAACCCGCCTCTTGTTTATAGTGTCTTCTCAAAGCCTAGAAACACAGTCTACTATTTCCCTCGGGTGGTATGCAAATGTACCTCTTATAATTATTCCCTTTTTTCTATTATTTATTCATTATAAAACATACACAAGCATACCAACAGATAAAAACCCATTTCTCTTTACTGCAAGCACATCTGAAACAATGCATCTAACGCGAAACCTGTTTTTATTGCAAAAAGCAGCGTCATGTACAGGTCTTTTGGCATTCACGTTTACCTATATAAAAAACACTTTTACGACAATGTCTCTTGAACCTAATTACTTTTTAAAAAGTCTCCCTATTGTAATGATTTTTTTTACAATAGATGTTATACTATGTGTAACAATTTTGTTACAACAACGAAATATAGATTATACAACGGAAGGTTAATATGCAAATAATTCCTATTGCTAGTGGAAAAGGTGGAGTTGGTAAAAGTCTCGTGGCGGCAAACTTAGCTGTTGCACTTGGTAAAGCTGGAGCTGATGTTGTTGTGGTTGACTTAGATCTTGGAGCATCAAACTTACATTTGGCTATTGGTCAACAATCACCAAAAGTAGGACTAGGAACATTTCTTTCAGGGTCAACAAGCTTTGAAAACATAATTACTTCAACAGAGCATAAAAACGTTCGTTTTATTGCAGGCGACTCAGAAATGCCAGGGCTCACATCAATCCCGTATGCAAAAAAGAAGTCTCTCATTAAAAACTTACAAGAAATAAAAGCTGACTATCTTATACTAGACCTAGGTGCAGGAACTCATCTAACCATATTAGATATGTTTTTACTATCTCCCCAAGGTATTTTAGTTACAGCTCCAACGGTTACGGCAACACTTAATGCATACCTTTTCTTGAAAAACACAGCATTTAGAATAATGTACAATTCGTTTCCTAAAAACTCTAAAGCTTATAAACTTATTGAACAAATGAGGGCAAACCCACAAACGTTGCAAAGGTTATTTATACCTGAAATAATAAAAAAGCTTCTAGAAGTAGATCCAGAAAACGGAAAAGTATTTGAACAACACATGAAACAATTTAGACCCCGTCTCATTATGAATATGATAGAAGACCCCAAAAGTGCAGATAGAGCCTTAAAAATCCGCAAGTCATGCAATGACTATTTAGGAATAGACATAGACTACCTTGGAATTATTTTTAGAGATCCAATGCAAGACATAGCCCTAACATCAAGAATTCCAATTTCGGTATATAAGCCCCAATCAATATTATCACAGTCAGTATACCGAATTGCTGATAAAATTATGAAATCTAAGCCTGCAGCCTTTACAAATGGTGGCATTACTCTTGATGCCTTTGCCTCGATGGAACAAGAAGCAGTAGAAGATTTTGAATCAAAAATGTCATATATTGAAGACCTCATAGGCTCAGGAGCACTCACAACGGCAGACCTTGCAGATACCATAAAATCTCAGCAACACGAAATAACACAGCTTAGAAATTCAAATAATTTACTTAAGCAAAAAATATTAAAAGCACACTCACAAGGATTTTCATTATGATGTTATCAATAAACTATCCCTCGTGGATAACCCCTGAAGTTTTTCCAGGGGTTCCCTTTTTAAGCCTCATACGTTGGTATGGGCTCATGTATATATTTGCCTTTTCAACGGCAATTATGATTTTTAGAAGGCTTACACGAGAAGGCTTCTTAAATGAAAAAGGCATTAAAACAACCGATGACGATGTTTTTAGTTTTTTTTCCTATGGCATAATAGGCCTCTTGCTCGGTGCAAGAATTTTTGGAACACTTGTATATGACACAAGTGGAATCTATTGGCAAAAACCATGGCTTATTTTTTGGCCGTTTAATGAAGCAGGTATGTTTACTGGCTTTTCAGGAATGTCATATCATGGTGGTTTTGTTGGTGGTTTTGTGGGAATGCTCATTTGGTGCTTACGGTATAAGAGACCTCTGCTAAAGTGGGTCGATGCAATGGCTGTATCAATTCCTCTAGGATATACCTTTGGGCGATTAGGCAATTTCTTAAATGCAGAATTATATGGAAGAATCACAACAGCTCCGTGGGGAATAGTATTCCCAACAGCACCTAAGTTTTCAGCATCAATTCAGTGGGTTCAAGAAGTCGCAGCACAGGCGGGAATAGAAATTACTCCTGAAACATTACTTGTAAACTTACCTCGTCACCCGAGTCAATTATATGAAGCACTTTTTGAAGGCATAGTATTATTTTTTATTCTATGGATTTTACGAAAAAAGGCTCCATTCTCAGGGTTTTTAACAGGCATATACACAATTGGTTACGGACTCTTTAGGTTTGTAATTGAATACTTCAGAGAGCCAGATGCAGACATTGGTTATAGAATAACGGCAGTTCCTGACTCACCAATATACTTTAATCAATCATTATTAAATCTTTCAACTGGACAAATATTCTGTCTTCTAATGATTGTAGGTGGACTTGGGTTAATTGTAATACGATATATACAAATAAAGAAAAAGAAAGCCTAAGGTAAAATCAAAAAATGTATAATACTGTTGAATTTTTTAATAAAAACCGATAGTATGTACTAAGGAGATACATTTATGAGCACAACAAAAAAATCAGCAAGCGTGGTAGTACTTCAGTTAGCAGTTGCCCTTTTCTTACTGGTATCAGGTATTTTAACCGTTCAACTAGATGGTGGCTTTTGGGGTCAAGTTCAAGCAGGAATTAGCGGCAATGAAATCGCAACTGCAGTCCACAGCATATTTGATGGTGATGCAGCAAACATTCTGGTAATTTTCCTTGGGATATGCGAACTCATAGCAGGGGTGTTTTTACTTCTAAACTTTTTTGTTAATACTGGTGGAATCACAAATTTGTTTATTTTTATTATCCTCATTGTTTGGATTGTGGTAATTTTTCTTGTAGATATAATTGGTCGAGGCGGTTTAATTGATGGTGCTTTCACTAGTATGGCTACATTCTTATCATTCTTAAAAAGCTTTTCTTCACACCTTTTAGTACTTGGTGCTTTATTGGTCATGTGGAAAAAATAACGGGATTTTCCCTTTGGTCCATTAGCTCAGTTGGATAGAGCGATTGCCTCCTAAGCAATAGGTCGGACGTTCGAATCGTCTATGGGCCACTAATTTTTTTAACCTTATAGCAAAATAGGTAAACTTTCTAATAATCTTTTACGCTCTTTCCAGTCCGGCATGTGGGTAGCAACACAGGCATAAAAACTTTTAGAATGATTTGGATGCAAAAAGTGCACAAACTCGTGAAGCACTACATATTCAATACATATTCTTGGAGATTCAATAAGCTTTTTGTTTAACATTATTACACCCTTTTTAGGACTACAAGAGCCCCACCTACTTTTCATATTTCTCCTTTTCATCTGTGGATACAAAACACCGTACTTAGAAAACACCTTGTGCGTTTCTTC
>CAYJGO010000121.1:0-4115 GCA_964369855.1 uncultured Treponemataceae bacterium
TGTATTGCTTTTCTCCAAAGGGTTCAACAAATAATAAAAAGCTTGAAGAAGGTGTTGTTTATCGCGAAACACATAGTAAGTATGATCGATACACTTTTTTTTCAAAGCATACAAAAACATTCAGCGATTTTGAAAAATTTATTGAAAGTGAAGGTATGCCCAATATAATTCATGCTCATTCACTTTTTTCGAATGGATTAATTGCTTACAAAGCTTATAAAAAATATAATATACCCTATGTAGTTGCGGTTCGTGCTACGGATGTAAATGTTTTTTTCAAATACATGTTTTTTTTACGAGGCCTTGGAAAAAAAATACTTCGTAAAGCATCTAAAATTATTTTTATTTCAAATTCGTATAAGGATACATGCTATAAAAACTATTTAACTGAAAAAGAACGTAAGGAATTAAGTGATAAAACATTTGTTATTCCAAATGGCATAAGCGATTTTTTTATTATAAAAAAGAAATTTAAAATAAAAACAGATAGTGTAGTTAAATTGCTGTATGTAGGCAGAGTAGAAAAAAATAAAAATGTTGAAACCTCAATTGAAGCATGTAAAGAGCTTATAAGAAAAGGCTATGAGGTAACTTATACAATTGTAGGTGACATTACAGACAAGCATTACGAAGTACTGTTACAAGAACATTTTATTACATATCATCCAAAAATGGCACAAGAAAAATTACTAGAAATTTACGATAAAAATGATATATTTGTAATGCCTTCAATACATGAAACATTTGGCCTTGTGTATGCAGAAGCAATGAGTCAGGGCCTTCCTGTACTATATACTCGTGGGCAGGGTTTTGACAATAAGTATAATGACGGCTTGGTTGGTTATTCAGTAAAAGCAACTGACCATATTGAAATTTCAAAAGCTATTGAAAAAGTTTTACAAAATTATAATGAAATATCTCAAAATTGTTATACATTTTGTGATGAGTATAATTGGGAAGAAATTGCAAAAAAGTATAATAAAATATATAAGGAGCTAGTATGAACTATGCATTAATAGGATGTGGAAGAATATCTACAAACCACATAAAGGCAGCAGTAGAGAACAACATTACAATAGCGGCTGTATGCGATATTGTAGCAGATAATATGGAAAGTGTATTAGCAAAGCATGGTTTAGAAAACAACGGCATTGCGCGTTATGCTGACTACAAAGAAATGCTTGACAATGAAAAGATTGACTTTGTTTCTATAGCAACAGAAAGTGGAAACCATGCAGAAATTGCACTTTATTGTATTGAAAAGGGTATTCATTGCATCATCGAAAAGCCAATGGCAATGAGTATAGAAGACTGTAATAAAATAATTGCCTTATCAACTGAAAAAAATGTTAAAGTATGCGCTTGTCATCAAAACCGTTTTAATATTTCTGTTCAAAAGTTACGATCAAAAATAGAAAGTGGTAGTTTTGGAAAACTTTCACACGGTACCGTGCATGTTAGATGGAACCGCAACAAAGATTATTATACACAAGCACCATGGCGAGGCACTTGGGAGCAAGACGGTGGCGCCTTAATGAATCAATGTATTCATGGCATTGACCTTTTAAGGTGGATGCTAGGAGACGAAATAGAAGAAGTATATGGTGTAACAACACAAGTAACCCACGACTACTTAGAATGTGAAGATTTAGGAACAGCCATTGTAAAGTTTAAAAATGGAGCTATTGGTACTATTGAAGGAACTACAAACGTATATCCATCTAACTTAGAAGAAACATTATATGTATTTGGTGAAAAAGGGACGGTAAAGCTTGGCGGTAAAAGTGTCAACACCATAGATGTATGGAACTTTGCAGAAACAGATGAGGATTTAGCAGGCTTTGAAGAAAAAACAGAGAATGTATACGGTAATGGACACACATCTGTATGGAAAGACTTTGTAGAAGCTATTGAACAAAACCGAAAACCATATATAGATGCAGAAGCTGGAAAACGTGCTGTAGAAATGATTTTATCGATTTATAAATCTGCAGCAAATGGTGTACCTGTAAAACTACCACTTGAAAGTGTTGCATCTACTGATTTTGTTGGAAGGTTTTAAGGTATAATTTTGAAAGTCTTTCATTTAACTACAAACTATCATATAAGTAGAGTCTATAAATCATTAGTTACTAAATTGAGTCAATTAAAAATTGATAATACTGTGTATTGTGAGTTAAATAAAAATAAAAAAATTACTGAACATTTTGATAATACTATTCATTTTCGTTACGTTCACACAAGTTTTGATAATTTATTTTTTTATAGAATGCACAATAAAATATATGATGATTTTTATAGTTTTACACAAGAGCAGGGAAAGCCAGATATTGTACATGCACATATGTTATTTTCAAATGGTTATATTGCGTATAAATATTTTTTAAAAACTGGTACTCCATACATAGTAGCTATTAGAAATACGGACATGAATATTTATTTTAAGAAGTATATTCATCTTAGAAAGCTGGGAATAAATATAATGAAAAATGCTCAAAAAGTTATATTTATTTCAGAAGCGTATAAAAAAGTATGCTTTCATAAGTATGTAAATAAAAGAGATTTTGAAGAAATTGAAAAGAAAACAATAGTTATACCTAATGGTATTGATGATTATTATTTAAAAAATAGTAAGTCACATAACTGTGATGAAAAACTACTACGTATTATTTATGCAGGTGATATAAATGATAATAAAAATTGTATAACAACTATTAAAGCATGTGAGTATTTGATACAAGCAGGGTATAATATTCAGTATACAATTGTTGGTAAAATAAAACATAATAAATTTAATAACATATTAAAAAAAGACTTTATTAACTATATTCCACCTGTTGATAAGTTTGAATTATTAAAACTGTATGAAAATAATGATTTTTTTGTAATGCCATCAAAGCATGAAACCTTTGGACTCGTCTATGCCGAGGCTATGAGCCAGGGCTTACCCTTAATTTATACTAAAAACCAAGGATTTGATGGAACCTTTGCAGAAGGAGAAGTTGGCTATTCGGTAGCTCATAATGATTATAAAGTTATTGCAGAAAAAATTCTCATAATGAAAGATAATTATGAGACATTTTCTAATAATTGTGCTACTATGAGTAGTCGTTTTGATTGGGAAAAAGTAGCTAGGACATACTTATGTATGTATAATGAAATTATTAAGTGATGAATAAATGGATAAAAAAATACAATTTGCAAAAATAGTTTTAAATGATTGGAAAAATGCAAACCGAGACAAACGCGAGTTATCGGTTGTTTCTAAGTTTGATAATGTTGAAATTACTGTATATGCAAAAGGCGATGTTACTGGTTCTATTGATATTGTTGATGGCTTCAAAGTTCATCGGATAGAAGTGAAGAATATATTTAAAAATATTCGTATTGGCATAAATGGAATGTATATAATTATTGCATGGGCATTGTATATTCGAAAACAAGACATAGATGTTATATCTGGGCATGATATAATGGCTCTTTTTATTGGCTACCTTGCAAACTGTTTTAAGAAAAAAGAAAAAAAAGCTATTTTAGTCTACGATAGCCATGAGTTTGAAATGGGTAGAAATACTAATCGCAATAAATTTAAGTCCTTAATTATAAAACATTTAGAGCATTTTTTAATGAGTAAATGTGCGTTTTCAATTATGGTAAATGACATTATTGCAGATGAAGTAATGCGAATACATAAGCAAAAAGAACGCTCTGTAGTTATAAGAAATATTCCAAGTTATTGGAACTTAAACACAAAAGAAATAAATAAAAAAAGAAAAGAAATCCTTACCTCTTTAAACATGAAAGATGATACCTTTATTGTTATGTATCATGGAGCACTACTTAGAAATAGAGGGGTAGAAAATATGCTTCTTGCACTTAGCAAACTACAAGGTGTTGTTGGTGTTGTATTAGGAAGTGGCGAAGAAAGCTATGTACAAACAATTCGAAAGCTTTGTAAAAATTTAAAGTTAGAAGATAGAGTTTATTTTCATGAGGCAGTACCTATTTCTGATTTATATAAATTTATAGGAGCTGCAAACGTGGGTATGGTCACTCTTACTCCTGTATGTCAAAATCATGTATATGCACTTCCAAATAAGTTTTTTGACAACATT
>CAYJGO010000122.1:0-4013 GCA_964369855.1 uncultured Treponemataceae bacterium
GATCCTAGAAGCCTATCATAGATAAAGTTATTCTCAGCCTCAGATGTGATATTCAATGATTAGAGCACGATGCAAGTAAAAATACTATTGCAAAAATTATTGTTAATTTTTCATTGTACTACCTCGATTTAGAATCTATAACCAAATGAAACGGATGGTATTATTTGGTGTAATACTACATCCTTTGGAAAACTAACTATATAGCCTACGCCTACTTCGGTGTAAAAGCCATTTGTTATTGAAATTTGTAAGGCTGTTCCAATAGTTGTAGAAACACCTATTTCTAAAAGCCCTGGCTTTTCTTCGTCTTCTAAAAATTGTAGGTTATATATATTTATTCCAACACCAACATGACTATTTAGTGCAAGCCGGTCATTAAAATGATACTGATACACAAAGTTTGTGTGCAAGGGGATAATATGGGTAGTAAGAGTTTCTAGGCCCTGTTCTGTTTTTGCAATTGTCCAATTTGTACCTAATTGTACACCCATATTTCCAAAGTCTTCATGTAAAAAGAACACTGAAAAACTCAAGTTTGCACCTGCAGCAGCAAAGACATCCTGAATTGTGTTATCATTTAATAAATAAGTCGGAGAATAACCGCCTTTTACATCAAAACTTACATTTCTTCCTGTAGATTCATTTTGTGCCACAACTACTGAGCAAAAAGTGATTGCTAGTAGTATACAAAGTAATTGTTTTTTTGTCATATTGACTCCTTCACAATGCTGTTTGTAATACCCATTGGTAGGTAGTATGTTTTTACAAACAATTAATTTCTGATAATTCTATCAGATTCTCTCTATCACGTTCGGAAGTTTTTTCGCTATTTTTTACTGTTATGGCAGCTTAGCCTTTTTTTCTTCCTTTGGAAAAACTCCTCTAAATTTTCAATACTTGCATTAATTACAAGCTTTTCTGGAAATCCTGCCTCTTTTAATAGTTTAAGACCTTTCCAAAAATCTCCAACTGTCCATTTTGAGTGAGAATCACTGTTTATACTTACATAAACAGAATGCTTTTTACAAAGACTAATAATTTCTTTGCAGTTTATTAAACTCCCTGGACGGGCTTCTTCTGAGCTGGTATTTATTTCTACAACCTTATCAAAGCGTTTACACTCTTTTATTACCTTTTCAAAGTCATAGGTGTATGCTGGGTTTCCTGAATGTCCCATACAATCAATAAAAGGATTTGATAGTATTGATAGCCAGCCATTTGTGTGATCATCAATTGAAGATTTCTTTATCACTTCACGGTGATATGAAGCTATTACAAAGTCTAGTTTAGATAATAATGTATTATCTAAATCTACTTCACCCGCATAATTCATAATATTCAGTTCTACTCCGTGAAGTAATCGTACTCCATCGATACTTGCTGGTAGTTTGTTTAAGCATTTAAAATGTAAAATATGGGCTCCATCATCTAAGCCTGGCCCATGGTCTGTAATTGCAAGAGCATAAAGATTTTTTTTCTTTGCCTCTGATACTAATTCGGCCACTGTGCTATATGCATGATGGCTAACAAGTGTGTGGGTGTGCAAATCGGCAATAATATTCATTCTCTCTCCTAAAATAATTCTGCAAATGGCATCATAGAGATTTTGTAGATAAGAGGTAAACGTGAAAGGTAAAAATTATGAAAAGTTTTTACCTACAAACTACAAATTTTTTTAACTACTATGTAAACACCAAAAGTGCTAAATAGTTACATTATTTAATCTTTTTGTTGTATTATAAAGACTTATGATTTAAAACTTCAAAAAAAATATTCACTTGCATTATTATTTTAGTTGTGTTTTTTATCATACAGCATTATACTATAATTAGTATTAACAAAAGCTATTTATATATCGGTGTAATAGTAATATTGTATGAAACAAGTTTTTTATAAAAAGGGAAATATATGATTAAAACAATACTTGGAAGGACAGGTTGTAATGTATCTGTTATTGGATATGGTGGTGTTATATCAATGGATGTAGGACAAGAAAAATCTGATGAATATGTTTCATGGGCTATTGAAAAAGGTGTAAATTATTTTGATATTGCACCAAGTTATGGTGATGCTCAAAAAATTATGGGTAAGTCAATAGCACCATATAGAAAAGATATCTATGTAGCGTGTAAAACCTTTGAGAGAGATAGTGAAAATGCAAAACGTGAACTTGATGAGTCTTTGGAAATGTTGTACACAGACACCCTTGATATTTATCAAATGCATTCTGTTCAAAGTATTGAAGATGTTGATAATGCTTTTAGGAAAGGAGGGTCATTTGAAGTTTTGCTTTCAGCCAAAGAGCAAGGAATAGCTAAATATTTAGGGATCAGTTGTCATAGCGAAGAGGCAGCACTAAGGGCTTTAGAATTATATGATTTTGATACAGTACTGTTTCCAACAAACTGGGCATTATATGATGCCAAAGGTTTCGGAAAAAATGTTCTTGACATTATACATGAGAGAAACCTTGGGTTTTTAGGTATGAAGTCTATGATTGAAAGATCATGGTCTGATGAAGAAAGGTACGCTTCACCATACCCAAAGTCCTGGTGTAAGCCGTTTTTAACAGACAATAAAGCACTCTTACCCGCGATGCGCTTTGTTATGGAAGTTTTCAACCCACACGTTTTAATTACTCCAGGTAACTTTGAACATTTTAGTTTTGCCGTTGAAAATCTAGATGCTATATTTTTATCTTTTACAAATGAAGATAAGGCTATCCTTGAAAAAGAATTTCTTTCTCTTGGAGACCAATTCTTTTTTTAGATTTAATCATAAACTGAGTGAAAAAACTGTATATAAGATTTTATAATGCAAATTACGAGTAGATAAAAGTGCTTCTACCTACTTGTAATTTGTAATTGCATAATATAATTATAATTCTGAGTGTTCTATTGAGTACACACTTGCGCAGTTGTGACAGGTTACTATAAGTGGGTTTTCGCCATTCTTCTTTATATCCTCTAAAGATTCTGAACCTAAATTTATAATTGATTGCGTGTAGCGCTCTTTTGAACATGGACAATCAAAGCGTACTTTTCTTGTTAATGCTACAGAGGGTTTGAATTCTCTAAATAAACCATAGATTATGTCTTCGGCCTTTTGTCCTTCAGAAAACCATTGGCCAAGGGAGGGGCAAGCTAGTAGTGCTCTTTCCATATTTTCCGTTAACTCTTCTGAGGTTAGTTTTGCTTTTTTACTTATTTTCCCTCCAATATCTGGCATGCGCTGTACAAAAAGTCCACCAGCTCCAATAACTCGACCTTGTGTATCAAATTGGATACTAGTGTGAAATGCAGTGTTTATTTGCTCTGATTGTGAAAAATAGTACACAAGATCTTGAGCTATATTTTTGTTTTTTATTTCAACAATTCCTGTTTGGCCTTCAGATTGTTTTCCATCTTTATTATCAGAAAACCGTGAAACAGAAAGAGTACCGTTTCCAAAAAAGGGTTCAAGATCCCAAGAGTCTAAAGGTTTATCAATAGTAATTGTATTTTGTAAAAGATACCCTCTTACATAACCTTTTGAATCAGCTTCAATAGAAAAACCTTTTGCAATTCCGTCAGTTTCATATTTAAAAGATAGATGCCCTTTACCTTTCATGGTGTTTATCATAAGAGCAGCACATAAAGCGCCTTGTCCCAAAATCAGTGTTTCAAGTATACCCAAGTTATGTTGTGCTCTTAACTGATTAACAAATCGAGTTCCATTAAATAGTGCACCTCTAAAAAGGCCATCTTGGGCTACAAATACGTGCATTTCATCTTGTTCAATGCTATCTAAGTGTTTTTGTAATATAGAATCGCTAATACCTGCTTTTATCATAGGATAAATATACTAAAAAAAGTACTTTTCGTCCATAACCCTTTTGTAAGAAAAAATCATAAAAAAAGCCACTGAAAAAAATCAGTGGCTTGTGCTTATGACAAAATGTCGTTATTTCATTATTAAAACAGAATCATCATAATCAGCTGGGGCTTCGAATCCTAAGAAGTTAATTACAGTAG
>CAYJGO010000123.1:0-2826 GCA_964369855.1 uncultured Treponemataceae bacterium
GGGTGTCGGACGACTTTACACCCCCATTTTAAAATAAAAAGTGCCTGTCGGACGGTTCGCAACCCACTCTATAAAATAAAAAGTAGGTTGCAGACAACTTGCAACCTACTTTTTATTTTGAATTGAAGAATGTAGATTTTAGGAATGTAAGAATGTAGGAATTATTTGCATGATAAACAAATCGCTACGCTCATAATAATTCGTAGTACACTACGAATCTACGGAATGGTGCAAAATATTCTTCTTTTATCTCTTATCTTTTATCATTATTACTACGAAACGGACTTAAAATTAATCCCACATTATTTGCATTCCTAAATTCTTTCATTCCTCAATTTCTACATTCAAAAACATTCTGTTTTTGCGCTACTTACTCGCTTTATTTACCAAACTAATAATACCTTTTAGCGATGTTTCTAAGGCTTCGAGTTCGGCGGTTTCGCTTACTAATTTGTGAGCATAAATTTTCGTAAGCACTACTTCCAATGCGTTTAACACTGCGGCAGCGGCAACTTTAGTGCTTGGCATTTCATTTTTAGGCATTTCTACGGTGCTTTTTTCTACATATAGCTGTTCAAAGACGTTGCGACTATCAATAAGATGTTGCACATTTTGCTCAAGACGAAGACGAACCAATGCTTGTTGATACTTTTCGTGTTGAAGCTCAGTGTAAAGAACCAGAATTTTTGCCATCTCGGTAAGTAGACCATAGCGTCTACATTTGGTATTGTTTCCTTTATCAACTTGTGGAGCGATTTAATCTTATATTTTAAAAATCCATTAAGCATTTTCTTTTTAAAGAATATATCAGCTAAATTGTTTCGTTAACTTAAGTTTTATGAAACCTGCATGTAATCAGTCTTTTTCGCTCTATTCGAGTGTGAAAAAAACTTATACATGCTCGTTTCATAATAATATAGTTTATTGACTAATTCCAAGCACGATACTTATTAACTGTTGCACCTACTCCATTAGCTTCGTCGCCAACTACTCCAGTCATGTCGGTTAGTTTAAATCCATTTGGCTCATAAAGAGTTGCACACTCTGGATTGTTTGCCTTAAGCTGGTGCCATTCTTCCCATAATGCATCATACTTAGCAATAGCTTCTTTCATTTTTACTTTTTCCTGAACACCTTTTATTTCTGCTTTTTTTCCATAGTAGTAAATAGCAAAAATTTGGCTTATTAGTTCATGCTTAATTCTTCCATAAGCAGCCGAAGTACGTAGATATTTTTCATCATCTTTGTTCTTCATTTTGATTGATGCAGCCAAAGTTTCAATTTCTCGCCAAAGCGAAACAGCATGTTTCTTTTCGTCGAGCATTTCTTGCTCTTTATTGTTTTTAACAATATAGTTCATAAATCCCGAAAGATTGTTTTCCTTATAAAAATATTGGTCGCGAGTCCACCAAACATTAAAATGCGATTTTGTTAAGTCAATAGCTGTAGTTTGTCCTTTAAGCACAGCTTCGTCGGTTTTATGTAGCAACGAAATAAAAGGTTCAATTGATTCCTTTTCAACTCCAATATTGGTTAAGGATTTTGTAAGCACTTCGGTTTCTGTTAGGGTTGTATCTTGCGCCCAAAATGCTGCCGATTGAGTATTTACATCGCACCAAAGTTCGTTTGTAATATAAGGTCCACGCCATCCTCCACCGCGCGACCAAGTCCAAAGACCTTTAAAGTTAGGATCTGACTTTAATTCCGACACGCTCTGAATAGCATCTGGTTTCATGTTTTGCTTATATTCGCTAAATCCATTTAGCATTCCACCAAACACATACACTGGATGCGAACCTTTTCCATAATACTCAGGTTGCCCTTGAAATTCTATGATATAAGGGTGCTTACCCGCGCCCAATGTTGGATTTAATTTGGTTAAACGATGAAAATCGCCTCCTGTATATTTAATAGAAAAAAGGAAATTAGGATGTGGTTCAACTTGTTCTGTTATCTTTTTGTAAACTTCGGCGTTAGTATGGAAGAAACCAAAGTCCCAAGTACGATAAAATAGTGTTTTATTATACTTTTCACATACCTCTTCTTTTAAAATGTTAATCAACTTTACGTGTCCATTAATACCATTTTCGCCTTGTGAACGAACGGGGTTACCTCCTGCATGATATGGTGTATCGTACAAGTAAGTTTCGCCAAAACGAATTACCAAGCCATCTAACTCTGGAAAAGTTTCGAACAATTCCTTTATTTGAGCTCTAATAAGTTTTTGAGTTAGTTCTTGCCTAATATCAGGCGTTAATTTCCCGTGCACAACATTAAAACTACCAGATTTATCAGCCTCGTTCATAAGCTCATTTTTATATTTCTCGAGTATAATGGTAGGAAGTACGCACATATCGGTAAAAGGGTACACTTTTATTCCTGCTGCTTTTGCCGCCTTCAAGCGCTCACGAATTAACTCTTGGCGTTTAAGAATCCAATCTCTTTCTTTGCTTCCTTCGGGAATAATTCCTGCTTCAAACGAGTCGTAAGTAAGTCCACATTGAACAAACCACTGAGGCACCATTCCGTTATATCCTAAACTCTTTACATATTCAGGATTTGTATATTTGGTCTTTGTTTCAGGTTCGCCTGGGTTATTGTGTACCATTTCGAGCACATAGGTTAAGCCCTTTTTGCTTTGCGATTCGTTGCAACTTGCAAAAAATAAAACCACAGCTAACATAAATAGCATGTTGAGTTTTGTTGTTTTCATGTTGTTTTGTAATTTGTAAATTATTAATTAAGTATATTTATTTTTATCTCAGTTCTATTGAATATAAGCCCGCTGGCATATTTTCTATTACAAAAAAGTTTCGTACTCGTTTG
>CAYJGO010000123.1:2836-3981 GCA_964369855.1 uncultured Treponemataceae bacterium
TTTGCTTTTAAATTGATTTCCATCTACAAACAGCTGCTTCTTATCTTTATTGGTGCAAGGCACCCATACTTGCGCTTCGGTATTTGCTGGAATTTTTACTGTCATGGAAAATTTATCTTTGTTTTGGATAGAAACCTTTACTTCTCCTTTTATTGTAGGATATGTCAATTCAGCCCATTCTAAATCGGACGGTTGAGGTTTAATAATCATTTTTTCAAAACCTGGTGTCAATGGTCTAACGCCCATCAAACGCATAGGAATAATATTAGCTGGAGCAGCTCCCCAAGCATGGTTCCAATCTTGATTTGGCTTATATTTATTGTCCCAAGCCTCCATCGAAATGGTTGTACCAACATTGTAAATTGCATGCGCCCAACCTCTATCGGTACGCGATGTTAATAGCTGGTTTCCATAAGCAGCATCTTCGCCTGCATATACCGCATCTAATAAGTGCTGCGAACCGTACACGCTGCAAGCCATTCCTCGTGTTTTAATAAAGTCGGTAACTGTTTTAATATATTTTTCGGGAACTAAATCAAAGGCTAAAGCAAACATATTGGTATGTAAAGCACTGTGCTGAGTGTCTATTCCATCGTTGTAATAGCCTTTTTTGTTATCAAAAAACAACTTATTGAAAGCCTTTTTATGCTCATTTGCGCGAGTAGCATAAAATTTAGCGTCGTCTGTTTTACCCAACGCCTCAGCTATTCTACTCATAACAGTAAGAGCTTTATTATGATATGCATTTACCACAGCATTATAATCGGTAAATACAAAACCATCGGTTTCGCCCGAGTTATCGTTACTTAAACCAAGTGTTCCTTTGTGTGGCCAGTCTACTATATCGCGCAATTTTTCTTTATTTTTGTAATGAACAGATTTTATTACTTCGGGTGTTAATTTACCGGTTCGAGTGCTAATTAAACCATTATCGTCGGTTAGTGAAGTTAGTGTTTTGGCTTGTAAATCGGTATAAAAGTTACGTATAAAATCTACATTACCAGTATATAAATAGTCGTCCCAAGCCAAAAGCACCGATGTAAGAATCCACTCGGTAGGCCATGTTGGACTAAAAAGCATGTATTCTTGACTTCTACGTCCCATTGTATATTCTGCATCTACACCATAATGGCAAAGCTGATTGA
>CAYJGO010000124.1:0-3979 GCA_964369855.1 uncultured Treponemataceae bacterium
GGCTAAATTACAAATTTCAGACGAGCTAACTGGTAAAAAATTTTGTAAGTATGAACTTATAAGTGAACTCTCTTGCACCCCACATTGTTTTGAAACAAGGTTAATTGCATCATCATTAAGCCTAAAAATTCGCTTTAAAACTTGTGCATTCTGTTCATGTGAACGTTCATAAAAAGAATACGTTCTCAGTCGAGAAAGAATAGTTGGCATAACCGCATTTCGATTCTCTGTTGTTAAAATAAAAATACACTGCTCAGGCGGTTCTTCTAGAATTTTTAAAAGAGCATTTCTAACTCCCTCTTGCATTCTTTCTGCATGTTCTATAATAAAAACTCTCTTTCCGTTTGCAATAGTATATTGTGCCCACGTAGAAGCCCTTCTAATATGAGCTATTGGAATGGACTCATATAAATAAGACGTTTCAAGCTTTGTACATAAATCTTTTAGTTTTTCACTGTACTTTTGAAACTCAGCATATTCAACAATTTCTTGTAATGGGTCTAGCATTTCAATTATTTCATTAATATCATTTACTAAAGATCCAATTTTTGATGCTTTATCATCACCTTCCCAAAGAACATGATTAAAACGTGCTGTAAGCTTTCTAACGCTCCTAACATATAAATATCTACTAGCTTGTAGCCATGACGCTTTTGTTTCATAAGCATCGCTCAAGGTTTTTTTTGAGGCCTCTATTTCACTTGTACATGATCGGCTGCCAGCTAATAACATATCAGTACTCACTAAACTTTTATGCATTAAGCAAGATTGACAGGTACATTGCCATTCACCTTTTACATCAGCATGACATGATAAAACGCGAGCTATTTCAAGCGCAGTGGTTAACTTTCCACAACCTTGCGGGCCAGCTAAAAGAATTGATTGAGGAAGTGTATTATTATGAATATCTTGAGCTAATAAAAAACTAGCATCTTGATAAAGTACATTATCAAACAAATAAACCCCCTATGATATTATACCATGAATAACCGTTAGTGCTATAAAATTTTGGACTATATCTACGGGACCAGAAAGAATATTTTTTAATAAATTATGGAAAAAACTTTGCTCAACAAGAGGACCAACATTAAACCAAGGCTGTGCATATAAAATTACTAAAATAACGCTAACCACTAAAAGGCCTTCTACTGCACCAAAGAAAAATCCTAAAGAACGATCAAGGCCTGTAAAAATATCACCCGAAAAAAAGTTCCCTACATAATGCTGGATTAGGCGAACCACTAAATATACTAATATAAAAATAATCAAAAATGAAAGAATTTTTGAAACAAATACAGATTGAATATTTTTATTAAGATACACCGATAAGTCATCATAAAACAGTACTGAGATAAAAACTCCTAATACTATTGCTGCTTTAGAAAAAAATTCTTTTATAAATCCTGCAACTATACCATGAATAGCGAGTAAAAAAATAATTACTATAAAAATGATATCTAAAAAATTAAACATTCCCTTCCCTTTATGAGTGTGTGCTTATTTCTTTAATTAAAAAATTTGCTATTATTTTAGAGGCATTATCCTTCACCATTGAAAGACACAATTTTGATTTTTTTAATCTAAAATCAGCATCAAGATAGTCTTCTAATGCAGAGCACACCTTTTCACTAAGTACACTAAAATCTTTTTCACTACTATCAATAACTTTTGCCCCACCTTTTTCTTCAAAAATAAGAGCATTTTCAACTTGGTCGCCTCGAGTGCCACTTCCAGTTAAAGGAAGTAAAACCATTGGTTTTCCAAGTACAGCACATTCCCATAAAGAGTTTGCACCAGATCGAGAAAGTACTATATCGCAGCAATCTAATACATGGGGCATTTGTGAATAAATAAAATCATATGGTAAATAGTAAGACGATTTTTCACTCATTGCAAGCTTATAATCTTCGCCCACTCCCGTTTGATGAACAATAATAAAATTCTTAGAAAGTCGTTTTAGGTTTTTTAAGATAACCTCATTAATCTGGTGAGCACCCGAGGAGCCACCTAAAACTAATAAAAGAGGTTTTTTAGATTTTTTTAATTTTAGAAAATCTAAACCAATTTTTTTATCAGTATTATAAAATATTCCTCGAACAGGATTACCAGTTACAATAATTTTAGCTTGCATTGAAGAAGGAAAAAAAACTTTTGAATCATTATAAGATACTAATATGTTACTTGCAAAGCGAGAATTAAGTTTGGTTGCTAACCCTGGAGAAAAATCGCATTCATGTGTAAAAACCTTAATTCCAAGTAACTTTGCCGCAGCACATGGTGGGACACTTACAAAACCGCCTTTTGAAAAAACAAATAGCGGTTTTAGTCGTAGTAATATTACTATTGATGCGAAAAAACCAAGGGCAATTTTAAAAATATCAATAAAATTTTGAAACGAAAAATATCTTCTTAGTTTCCCTGATGGAACAGAAAAAAAGCGTGTACAGCTTTTACTTCCATCAACACAAACATTAGACAAAACCATTTCTTTGTCTCTTTTTGATGTAGAACCAATCCAAACTATCGAAATATCTGCGTTGAGTTTTTTTAACTCATCAGCAATTGCAAGCCCTGGAAAAATATGACCACCCGTTCCCCCACCAGTAAAAACTACAGTTCTCATTTTTTTCCCACGGTAAATGCATCAATGAGCTTTTTATTTTTAAATAAAACGGCATACTCATATGCAGACATTCCCATATGATCTTTAGCATGAACATCAACACCATGTTTTGCAAGCAGTTTACAAATTTGTATATTCCCTATACCTGCTGCTAAAACAGCAATGGGCTGTCCGTCTTTACTAATGGTACTAAGATCTGCACCTTTTTTAATGAGAAGCTGAACAATTTCAAACTTATTCTTCCAAATAGCATCCATTATGGCTGTATAGCCTCTATCTTTTGATACGGCATTTATGTTCGCTTCTTTTGATAAAAGCCATTTAATCATATTAACTTTTCCACTTCTTGCCGCATTACAAATCATTGGAGTCCCAGCTGAATCAACAGCATTTATATCCATGCCTGCTGCAAAAAATATCTTGCATTTTTCTTCATCATCAGCACATATATAGTGGGCAAATGAATCTGGGTTTAATGGAATGTTTAAACTAAAAAGTTGTCGGCGAGCAATTTCTTCTTTTTCCTCTTTTAAAAAAATAGGAAAATACTTATCGAGTCTATCATATAATTCTTCAATATCTACACAAGGCGGGAAAAAACTATTAAGTAGGCAGTCTGGTAAACTTGGACGCTCCCCGGTAACAAACACTGACCTATTAGCTATTAAACCCAATGTGAACAAAAATGTCCCTGCAACAGGTATTTGAGAAATATTAACAAGAACAATATGAGTTGCATCAGCAAGTATTTCACAGAGTTTAATAATTGTGTCAGTTAGTGTGCTATCAATAGGATCGGCTAGATGCTTCATATCAAATTTAAAAGTCTTGTATCGAACACTTTTTTTTCTTAAGTAGGATACAACTTTTTTTGAGTCTTCATCATCAGTAAGACCTCGAATAATTACCCATTTCATAGAAACAGTATACCCGATATGAATAGAAAATACAAGCTTTAAATAAAAAAAAAGCAGACCTCAAAAGAAATCTGCTTCATGCCGCCGGACAGAATCGAACTGTCGACACATGGATTTTCAGTCCATTGCTCTACCGACTGAGCTACAGCGGCATATATTACGCAAGGTGCGTAACGAATATTAGTATAGTTTTTTTACTAAATTATGTCAATAGCTTATTGATAAGAATTGTATTTTTTTACACTTTTTTTTAAAATAAAAGCTACGCAGATAAATTGCGTAGCCTTTATTTTAATAATTAGTATCGCTTATTGAATATATGCTGCTGCATTTTCACCTGCAATGAGACCAAATACAACAATATCAGCTACAGCATTTCCACCCAATCGGTTACCACCATGGATATCACCTGTTACTTCACCTGCAGCAAAGAGACCAG
>CAYJGO010000125.1:0-3924 GCA_964369855.1 uncultured Treponemataceae bacterium
TTGTATGTTTATATTGTAATCCAACTGCTTTATAGGCAGGTAATTCTTCTTTTTTTACAAGTTCCCAATTTTTATACATACTCGTCGTCGCGTCCTTTAATATAAAGCTTTCCGTCTTCCCATGCATGTCGTAACTTTGTAAAAAATGCATTGGTAATTTCGTCAATATCTCTTTTTTTCATTGGCTTAGCAAGGTTTTCTTCTTCTAAAATAATATCTCCCCTACCCTTTGAAACATTTTCTAATATCTTATTCCTAAAATCATCTTGTTTTCCTGCAATCAAAAAGGCTATGTCTATTTCACTCATTGCACGCAAGGTTTCTTGAATAAACCGATCATCGGCATTGATAACATCTTCCATAGTAAATAGCCTTTCTCGAATATCATCGCCTAAGTCAGGGTCTGTTTCTGAAAGCGTTAAAAGAATTTCCTTTTCTGAGCCTGCATCCATCTTCTTTAATATTTCTGCTAAAGCACCACGACCGTCAATTGTATCTACATTTCCTGTTTCTATTGATTGCACTTTTTCAAACATTGCCCTATCTACACGTTTTATAATGTCGGGTGACATTGCACTCATTTTTGCAAGGCGTAAAACAATGTCTTTTTTATGCTCATCATCTAAGCGATTGATAAAAGCCGCAGCTGTGGGAGGTTTAACCCTTGAAAGGACGAGTGTTTGTACTGGAGGTGCTTCATCTTTTAGAATAAAATAAAGTTTTTCAGCATCAATGTCCTGTAGATACTCAAAAGGAACCCCCTCTGGGTATGGGACAGACTTTTCAATCATTTCATGAGCCATATCAGAACCAAATGCTTTTTCAAGTATTTCGCGTGCAGTATCTACACCACCCTTGTTTTTTGACTTTTCTACAAGCGACTGAAACTCAGCTAAAATCATAGTAGCTTCGTCGGGAGTTACACTTCTAATTGACGCAATTTCAGGAATTATCTTCTCTACTTGCTCTGGTGGAAGGTGCGGCAAAATATTTGCCGCTTCCTTTACACCTATAATCAGCAAAAACTTTGCAACACGACGGTAGATGCTATCACTTGCAATTTCATGTGCGCTTGGCCCGTCTTTTTTAGTAAGTTTTAATAACCCGTCTCGTTCCATAAGTTCATCAATATGCGTTCGCATTTTATTGGTTGTTTCTTTTGGAGTTTGCTCGTTTAAAGATGAGTCGATTGTAGGTAGCACACGTTTTTTTTCTGTAACAGGCTGAGCTGTAGGTTTAGGCACCTTTTCTAAATCTTCTTTTTTAAGTTGCTCAAAAGAAAATGATCTAACAGTTTTTTCCTTACTTCCATCATCTAACTTTCCAGCTGTTTTTTTATATGCATTGATACGATTATCGTTTAAGTTCATATCTTTATAATACTCTATTTTTTGCGTGCGGGCAAGAGGGAGTGCACAAAAAAGCCAACAGGAAACCCTGTTGGCAAAAGCATATTTTCAGGAGGAATAATTATAATTTTATTGGTTCATTTTTTTCTTGTGAGGCATATAGAGCTTCAACTATTTTCATAAGCTTTACTGCTTGATCTGGTGTATTTAACGGCTCCTCTTTACCATCTAAAGTAAGAACAAAATTTTCTACACTTGCAAGCCGTCCCATCGCTTGGTCCTTTTCAGTTTTTATGGATCTATCAACGTGTATCCCCTTTTCAACAGTGTATAGCATGCAAGAATCAGAAAAAGTATTATCATCTCCATCAATACCAAACTGTCTTTCTATCTTGCCTCCTGCTTTGGTGCCCTGAAAAACTACGCTAGCATATTCTTTTTCAATCATTTCAGCCCATGAGTTTCTAAGCATAAGACATTGTCCTGTCTTAAAAGTTATAAATCCACTGCAAGCAGTTTCAACATCATTTGTAGTCCCACTTTGCACAGGAAAGCCCCACGGCCCTTGAAAATCAGGGTTATCAATGAATGTGTTGTACGTTCTAGCAAGAACATACGCAGGTTCTGGGTACCCCATAAAATACATTGCTAGGTCGAGCATGTGCAACAAATCTATTACAGGGCCTCC
This sequence comes from uncultured Treponemataceae bacterium, assembly GCA_964369855.1. Taxonomy (GTDB): domain Bacteria; phylum Spirochaetota; class Spirochaetia; order Treponematales; family Treponemataceae; genus CAYJFX01. The sequence continues at coordinate 2,038 of CAYJGO010000125.1, forward strand.
ACCAGATAAAGCTTTGTTGGTAAACCAACCACCAAAGCCAGGTATACCTGCTCGTCTAACCCAAGAAGCTTGGGAAGAATTAATAGTACCTACATCTCCAGCTTTTATATAGTTCATAATTGCCTTCGACTCTGGACGAGCCCTATTATTAAAGTTAAACATTAAGGTTTTATTCACTTTTTTAGAGAGGTCATACATCGATTGTATTTCATTCTCTGTTAATGAAGGCGGTTTTTCACAAAACACATGTAAACCCTTTTCTAAAGCATCCATTGCAAGTGGGTAGTGAAATTTGTTTGGAGTTATAATTGAAACAGCTTCAATATCATGGCACCTGTCCATCATTTCTAAAAAAGAAGAATAAATTTTTTCTATATTAAGCTCTTTCGCAGTGGCTTTCGCTTTTTCAATATTGACATCACATATAGCAACAACATCTGCCCCAGCCTTACGAAAACCTTTAACATGATATGAAGCCATTCCCCCTGCTCCAATAATTGCAATTTTTTTCATATGTTTCTCCTACTGCTCTCAAAGATTCATATACATCTAGGGTGCATACAAGCTATTATTCGCTGAACCCGTTGAATACGGAATCTATAGAATCATTAAATATTATTGGTTGTAGAAAATATACAGCCTTTTTAAGTCCTTCATCAAGGCTCATTAGAGGGTCTTCATGTTCAATACTAATTGCATAGTCATATCCAACTGACCGAAGACTACTAAGTAGCGTTTTCCAAGCCAAGTCATCATGCCCATACCCAACTGTTCTAAAATACCAAGAACGCTCTTTTAGCAAATGATATTTTCGTGTATCCAGATTACCATGTACTTCGGACTGATGTTTGATTATACCAACATCTTTTGCATGCACATGAAAAATAGAATCTCCAAGCTCTAAAATTGCCTCTGAAGGATCAATTCCTTGCCAAAACAGGTGACTTGGGTCAAAATTTGCCCCAATAGTACTACCAACAGCTTCACGTAGTTTTAATAAGGTATATGGATTATAGACAGAAAATCCTGGGTGCATTTCAAGTGCAATTTTATCAACCCCATGATCCATAGCAAATTTAGCTGCATCTTTCCAATATGGAATTAATACTCCATTCCATTGATATTCAAGCACATCTTGAAAATCATCTGGCCACGCGCATGTGACCCAATTTGGTGTTACATCATCTTTACTTCCGCCTGGGCATCCTGAAAACGTGTTAATTTGTTTTATGCCAAGTCGCTCTGCTAACAGTATTGTATTACGAAATATCTCGTCATGATTTTTTGCAGACTCTTTATCAGGATGCACGGGATTACCATGACAGCTCAATGCGCTAACCTCAAGTCCCGCATCACTAATTTTTTGTTTAAATAAAGCTAATGCAGACTCGTCACGCAACAGCAATTCTGGGTTGCAATGGCTATTACCAGGATAACCGCCACAACCTATTTCAAGCATTTGCACACCAAGAAACTTTGCTTTTTCAATAACTCTTTCTAAAGACAGATCATTATATATTGCTGTAAAAAAACCTAATTTCATAATTTAAATCCCCCTATTAAAAAACAATTACACCCTTAATATATCCATCTGGGCGATTCTCCATCATTCCAAATCCAGTTTCAATATCTTCAAGTGTTGAAGTATGGGTAATGTATGTTGGAATGTCTCCTTTATACTCAAAGAGCTTAATACCTCTTTTCATTCCATCTGCATATTCAAGAATATCTCTTTCGTGTGCATTAACAATATTAATTGCTTTATAATTCCATCTTTCCATATTTACTGTTCGAAGGTTTATAGAATGATACCCATACAGCATTAAAGTGCCTTTTATTTTAATAAGTTCACTTGCAAGGTCTAATGTCTGCTGTATTCCTCCAGCT
>CAYJGO010000126.1:0-3855 GCA_964369855.1 uncultured Treponemataceae bacterium
CAGCAATTATGATATTAAATGCAACGCTTGGTCTTGACGGTCTTATATGGTCGCAACCAGTTGCAGATGTATTTTCTGTAATACTATCAAGTATAACGTTTGTGTGGTTCTTAAAATCATTGGCGAAAAAAACTGCTACTGCATAAAATATGTGGTTCTAATGAATATTGAGTTTGCTCTTCTAGAAGTATAAAAAAGTCATTTTCTGGTATAGGTTTTGAAAAATAATATCCTTGGGCGCTGTCACACCCTAGTGACTGTAGAAATAAGGCAAGTTCTGCCGTTTCTACGCCCTCGGCTATTATACTCATATTTAAGCGTTTCGCCATTGTAATAATTTCATCAACTATAATACGTGATTTATCATTTTCATCATCGTATTCAAAAAATGCTCTGTCAAGTTTTAAGACATCGGCATCAATGCTACAAAGCCTATTAAGAGATGAAACTCCAGAACCAAAGTCATCAATAGAAACCTTAAAGCCTACTTTTTTAAGCTGTTTAATTTTTTCAATAAATTTTTCCTCAGAACCCAAAATAGCAGTTTCAGTTATCTCAAGCTCCAATTCATTAGCTTCTAAATCTGTTTCAGCTAAAATGGTTAGTAGTTGTGGTATAAGAGTTGGATCAAGTAAGGTTACCGTAGATATATTAACCGATAACGGTGGTACAGCATAGTTTTCCTTATGTTTACGAATAAACTCACATACATGTCTAAATACATAAATATCGACAATTGAAATGAATCCATTTTTTTCAAACACTTCAATAAAGTCTGCAGGATAGACTATTTCACCATGAGGAGGTAGCCATCGAATTAATGCTTCTCCACCACAAATTTTTAAGGTTTGAAGACTTACTTTAGGTTGATAATATATTTCGAACTCTCTATTTTTAACGGCTCTTTCCATATTAAATGTTATATTTAGTATGGTATTATAACTTTTTTTCATAATATTATCAAAAACAGCAAAAGTTGTTTCTCGAATTGATTTTCCAGTAAGACGAGCATAATCAGCATGAGCTACTATATCAGATAATTTTTCATTGCAATTTTCTACCAGTGTTGTTCCAAATGATAAGCTTACATTATACTGGCTTCCTAGGACTGCACGTATGCTAGGAAGAATGTATGTGTCATGAATATATTTGATTGTGTCCCCTTCTTCTACCTTTTTTAATATAAAAAAGTTTTCTGCAGTTTTACGTGAAAAAAGTGTAGGCGTCCCTGCAAAGGCTTTTTTGAGTGATTCTGCAATGGCAAGAATAACTTCTGTTCCATATTCCATACTAAAGTAAGAGTTTATCGTTCTAAAGTAGTCTATATCAAAACTAATGAATTTATATTCATTTGGTTCAGATTTTGAAATTATTTTTTGTGCCTCTTCATAAAAATATATATGCGAATATAATCCAGTTAATGTGTCAGTTTTGTATGCTTTTAACATTAAACTATTCTTTTGTTCTCTAACTTTAAAATGATAAATTATAAAAATCATCGCTATTACTAAAATAAAAACAACAAATACTGTCCAGTATTTTGTAATAAAGTTTATAAAATTGTATTCAGGGTAATATACTGAGTTACTAATAAATAAGTCTTCATATTCACGGGGACTTATTCTGTCAAACATTACATTAAATATGGGTATATATTCACTAGCCAATGATTTAGCAATGCTAAAGCGAAAACTAAGTGAAAAGTCTGTTGTAAATAGATATTCATTGTCATGAGGGATGTATGCATCGACGTAGGTTGAACCAGCAGAAGTATATACAGCCATATCAATATCACCACTTATGTATGAAGAAAGCATTTCTGTAAAAGAATCATAAAAAACGACAGAATGATTTGGAAAGGTATTATAAAATGAATTAAAATCAGTATAGAGATATTGTGAAATACCAATTCTTTTAGACTGGGCTATAATTTCATCGCGGGTTTGATTAGGTTTTATCTTTTCTAAAGGCACTGTTGCAACCATGGGCATTTGATAATATACTTCAGTCGGTTCATAGTGCGCTAGTTCATGTCGAGTGTTTCCTAAAAGGGATATTAAAATATCAAAATTAGCATGCAACGTTTCTTCTTCGGATAAATTGTAGGGATGGTATTCTACTTCAAAATTATTATCTGCTGCAAGCTTATCCATTAGCTCTATTAGAACTCCTGATGCTTCTCCATTTTCGTCTTTAAAGGTAAATGGTTGATGGTTTTCTATGTAGCCTACACGCAAGGGACGTTGTCTTAATATTTTGCACTCTTCTCGAGTTAAACCTCTATGTGTTAGATTGACTGCATCTTGGTTGTATTTGTCGAGTAGCTCACGAATATAAAAGCCTTCTTCTATGCTTATTTCATCATATGCTTCGTTAATTCTATTCATTATATCTGAATTTTCATAATTTGTTACTAAAAATGTTTCTGATACTGTAAGGTTAAGCACCGTATAATATAGTTCAGGATTATCTACAGAGGATGCCATAATATAATAATCTGCATCTAAGTCTAAAAAACGGTCAAGTGATGCATACTTATATTCTACAGATATATTGTTTTCCTCTAAGTATTGATCAAGAGCTTGAACTGCTGGGCTTCCATAATATGCTGCAACTGTTTTCCCATCTATACTTTGAGGGTCATCATAAAAGATACCTTGGTTTCCTTTAGTTACTAAACTTGATATTACAGTGTTAAAAGCTTTTTCTGCATATAAGAACTCAGTCTCTCTATCAGGACTTTTAAAGTAAAGTCCTATCATATCTACTTCATTATTTCGAAGGGAGTTAAATATGTCTCCCTTTACTTCAACAAAATCAAATGTTAAATTAGTTTTCTCTTCAATTTTTTTTAAGATTTCATATGAAATGCCTTCGTGTCCTGTATTTGTCTCATCAATTATTAAGTCCGTTGCAACCTGATAGCCTATGAGAATAGTATTGTCTTCTAAAGCATACACAAGTGAGCATACTAAGAGAATAGATGTAATTAAAGCATATTGGAAAATTTTTTTTAATGTAGACATATATGCTCCTATTGATGAAAAATCCTTATAATTATTATACACCTCAAATCATAAATGCACAACATTTTTTTTAGCAAGGCGCTTTCAAAGTTGGTATTCTCATGCTCATATGCTGTACCGTATTGCTTTTTTTTTTTCGATGTGATACTATTAGAAAAATGAGGGCCATTAGCTCAGTTGGTAGAGCAATAGACTCTTAATCTACAGGTCGAAGGTTCGAATCCTTCATGGCTCAAAAAAAGAGAAAAGCTAAATCTATATAATATATGGGTTTAGCTTTTTTTATTGCCTGTTTAAGTATTGTATTTTTATACAAAACTCAGGTAGGCAGAAAGGTGGCAGAAAACCACAGATTTACACTCTATCGTTGATATATGTGTAAAATCTTTCCCTGTGGTCTCCAAGCTATGCGAAAATGGAGACTAAGTATGAGAACATTTTATGTGTTTCGTAGAGGCAAACGAAAGAATTATTATGTACAATTCGTTGACCCTATAACTGGAAAATTGAATTATGCACGTTCGACTGGCAAAACAGATTACAATGAAGCTATGCAACAAGCCTTTATCATGTTACATACAGTACCGTGTGTGAAAAAGCATACGAATATTATTGATTCGTTTGAAAAAGCTCTGAAAGCATATAAACCGACAGACATTGATATTGTTCGTTTACAAGCTATGCTGAACATCTCCGGTGGTGCAATTTCACATTCAATGCAGCAAAGTGAACTACCAGTACAACAAGAAATTCCTTGTCAAAATATAGGTCAAAAAACACCACTTTTACAATGGCTAAAAGATTTTTGGGATTATGAAACATCTGACTA
>CAYJGO010000127.1:0-3736 GCA_964369855.1 uncultured Treponemataceae bacterium
TTTCCCCATATATTGCACAAACAGTTGTACTTGGGCAAGATGAGCGCCATTTAGCTGCTTTAATTGTTCCAGAAGAAGCTGAAGTAAAAGCCTTTGCGAAAGACAATGGTATTGAGTATACAACGTATGAAGACTTATTAGAAAGTAAAAATATAATTTCGCTATTTGAAACAGAAATTCTAAATCTTATTAATAGCAAAAATGGCTTTAGACTTTTTGAAAGAATCTATAGATTTGCATTACTTCCAAAACAATTTGAAGTTGGAAAAGAGCTTTCTGCTAAGCAAGATGTAATGCGGCATAAGCTAGATCTTTTCTATTCGAAGGAAATAAAACACTTATTTAGATAAACAATGAAGGATGAAGCTTTTGCTTTATCCTTTTTTTTCTTTGCAACATCATATTTTGTTTGACTTGACCCTTTGTCAATAATTTTATACTATATGTGTATGAAAGTATTAAAACTTGGAGATGAGTTCCTTAGACAAAAAGCTCTCCCGATTGAAACCATAGATGAAAACCTTCAATTATTAATTCAAAACATGTTTATTACCATGCACGAAAAAGACGGTATTGGCTTAGCAGGCCCACAAGTTGGACAAAGTATCCGACTTTTTATAGTTGCGATCGACGAAGGTGACCGCTATGTTTTTATTAATCCGCAAATTACATCTACTTCTCAAGAAACATCCATGTATGCAGAAGGCTGTCTGTCTATTCCTGGTGTATATGAAGAAATTGAACGCCCAATTGCAATAACAATTCAAGCCCAAAATGAACAAGGAAAATTTTTTTCTTTAACTGCAGAAGGCCTACTAGCAAGGGCAATACAGCATGAATATGATCACCTTGAGGGAGTTTTATTTATCGATCGTGGAGACCCTTCTTTTAAGCAAAAAACCATTGAATCTTTTGAAAAAAAACAAGAACGCCGACTAAAAAAAGAAGCTGAAAAAAAAGCAAAACAAGCAAAACTTTCTCAAAAGCTTGCTTCTAAAGAGGCAAAACATGAGGGAACGGTTGCATAAATGCTGAATGTTGTATATGCGGGCAGCCCTGAAATATCAGCAACAGTCCTCAAAGATTTAATATGCTCGAAAAAAATTAATCTAGTCTGTGTATTAACAAATGCACCCAGTGCAAAAGGCCGTCATAAAACATTAGAACAAACCCCAGTTGCAAAAATCGCACGTGAATCTGATATTTTATTACTAGAACCTGAGAAATTAAATAATGAAATTAGAGAAATAATCAAAGAAAAAAAACCTGATATTCTGGTATGCTTTGCCTATGGAAAAATTTTTGGACCTAAATTCATGTCTCTTTTCCCAAGAGGCGGTATAAACCTACATGCCTCCCTTTTACCAAAGTATAGAGGAGCCTCTCCTGTACCTGCATGTATTTTGAATGGTGATACTGAAACAGGAAACACTGTACAAAGAATTGCTCCTGGGATGGATGAAGGTGATATTCTTTTACAAAACAAACTTTCCCTAGATGGTTCAGAAACGACACCCGCACTTTTAAACACATTAACAAGTATGGGCTCTGATATGCTCTTAAAAGTACTATCACAAATAGAGAAAAACATGGAAAATCCTGTCATCCAAGATAATACAAAAGCAACCTATTGTCATATTATCAAAAAAGAAGAAGGCTTAATTGATTGGAATAAGTCTGCAAAAGATATTTATGCCAAAGTACGTGCATTTAATACTTGGCCAACAGCGTTTACCCGCATAAATGATGATGTTATTTCAATACATGAAGCGAGCATATATAATGACTTAGAAGGCACATACAAAAACTCACCTTATAAACCTGGAAAAATTCTAGAAATAAGCAAAAAAACAGGAATAATAATACAAACAGGGCAAGGACAATTAGCAGTTCAAACTCTACAAAAACAAGGTAAAAAAGCCATGAATTGGAAAGATTTTGCTAATGGTATGCAAAATTTAGTTGGAATGTGTTGCACTAATTAAAAAAAACCATCATAATAAAGAAATACTTTTAGTAGGAGACTATATGAAGTTTTTAAGAAATTTATCAAAAAAAAATGTCAAAATTGACTTAGAAAAAACAGAAGCATTACTAAATACAAACTGGAAATTTATATTAATTGGTTTGTTAGTTTTTATTTGCTTAACTGGAATTGCAGCTTTAGCAGCTTTTTTTATCACACTAAGAAGTCCTGAAGAGGTTCTTGTACCAAACGTGGAAGGAAAAGAGCTTACCGTTGCCTTGCAAGAAATGCAAGTGAAGGAACTTTTTCCTAAAATACAAATGCAATATTCAAGCTCAAATGAAGATGAAGGTCTTATTTTAAGCCAGTCTCCATCTGGAGGAGCAATTGTAAAGGCAGGAAAACGCATAACTCTCACTGTAAGCCAAGGTGCAGTTTTAGATAGAGTTGGCGATTACGTAGGTATGAATATAGAAGATTTACGTGTAGAGCTGAAAGCTCTATTTTCATCATCTACACCTATGATACAAATTCCTGAAGTAATAATGTACAAAGAAGATACATCAGCACCAGGAACAATTTTAGAGCAAAACCCACCTGCAAACACGAGTCTTTCACACCCTGTCACACTAGAATTAGTAGTTTCCTCTGGCCAAGTTGAAGAAACAGCCACCGTTCCAGATTTAGTAGGTCTTTCACTTAATGATGCCCTATTACAGCTAAATCGCAATAAACTTATTTTTGTTTTTTCAAGCCAAGACTCTATTGATGAAGAAGACGCTGGTATTATTTTATCTCAAAGTATCCCTGGTGGTCAAGAAAACATACCTGCCTTTACAAGAATTGATGCAGTAATTTCAATACCATCAGAAGTTGTTGATGGCCTTGCCTATGGACTATTAGAACAAAATCTTCCGATATACCCATATGCTCTACAAATGGAATTACAAGCAACTCCTTTAGAGGGAAATCCATATAGCATAATTACTTTTGAACATACTGGAGGTCTGTTAACTATACCATATGCTGTACAACCTGGAACAACTTTACGTTTAACTGCCCAAGGAAATGAAGTATATTCTTTTATTGTTCCTTAAAACATTTCTGCTCATAAAAAAGGGGCTGTCTTGAAAGTTCTAGGAATAGGGCAAGAAAGACAGTCTTTTTTTGTCTTTATTCAAGCTTTCAAAAAAGACAATCGCATTCTAGGGTTTTAGACTCTGAAGATTTGTTTTATGTTGTAACCAAGCATTAAAAGAGCCCACTCAGTAGCCACATTTTGCTTTCCACGAAGATGAAATCGTCTAAATTTCTGGTTAGCTTTAATTTGTTCAAAAACAGTCTCACACTCAAAAGCCCTTCTTCTCATAAGAGTTTTATATTCATCAGTTTTAAGTAATTCTTTTACAGAAGTTTTTTGCTGTATCCAGTTTTCATTCCTGTGAATAATACGACCGTATTTAGATTTCGTACACTCATCCCTTGTAGAGCATCCCTCACAATTATCACATTGAAATACTTCAAAACTCTGTACCTACCCTGAAGCGTTTTTCTTCTGTATTGTTTTTACATACGGAACGTGATTTCCTTGCGGGCAAGTATATTCTTTTTGATTTTCATCATACTTCCAATTATCAACAACAAATGTCTTTCGGTAAAATCCCTTCCTCATTTCTTTTTCATAAGTGGTATATTTTACTGCAGCTTTAATATTGTTTTTCTCAAGGTATTCATAATTTTCTTCACTTCCATATCCTGCATCAGCAATTA
>CAYJGO010000128.1:0-3727 GCA_964369855.1 uncultured Treponemataceae bacterium
TTAAAGCCACTAATGCAAGAGCTAAAACTACTGTTAGTAATTTTTTCATTTTTCTTCTCCTATTATTAATTTTTTTGCGCAAAATAATCACAATAATGTATAAGCAACGCCTATTATTTTGTGTGACTTTCATAGTTTTTCGATTGTCGTTTTACGCATCAATTTTAAAAGTATCAAAATATTATACTCTACTATCTATAAAAAAGCAAGTTTTTTTTAGGGTATGAGCGACATTTATAGTAATTTTTGTGCACTAGTTCAGATTTATCTATGAATATTTTTATGCTAGTGTAGAGTGGATTATAGCTAATTCTTTTGGTATAGAAATCTTTTGTGGACATACGGCCACGCATTTTCCACAAGAAACACACTTGTCAGATGCCTTTTCTTGATATTTTAATTTTGAATATAACTCTGAGTGTACAAGGCCTTTGGTATCTTTGCCAGTTTCTAAATAACCATTCATAGCAAGTCTATTATATTCTTTAAATATTTCTGGAATAGAAACTTTTGTTGGGCAAGGAATGCAGTATGAGCATCCTGTGCATGGTACTTTCATAGAAGCTTTTATGGTATCGCGTGCCTTTTCAATTACTGATATTTGGCTTGAAGGTAAAGAATTTGCTTTTCCGCTAGAGGCAATAGCACAATTTGAAATAATCTCTTCTAGCTTTCCCATACCTGATAATGCAGTAATAATTCCTTGATGATCCCACACCCATCTAAACGCCCATTCAAATGGAGTCCGCGGTTTCTTTGCAACTGAGAAAATATCAATTACGGGCTTTGGAACATTTGCAAGAAGACCTCCTCTTAGAGGCTCCATTGATATGACTCCAATTTCGTGTGCATTTGCATAGTCAAGCCCACTGGTTCCTGCTTGGTAGTCTTCATCGAGATAGTTATATTGAATTTGGCAAAATTCCCAGCCACTATAATGATCGATAATGCTCTTAAATGTTGAAAACTCATGATGAAATGAAAAACCAATGTGGCGAATTTTTCCTTCTTTCTTTTTTTGTTCGAGAAATTTTATTGCGGATACTTTTTTTACAAGCTCCCATGTTTTATCTGATAATGAGTGGAGTAAATAAAAGTCTATGTAATCTGTATCAAGCCTTGTAAGTTGCTCATTAAAAAGACGTTCTAAGTCTTCTTCTTCCTTTACTAACCACATTGGCATTTTATCTGCTATGTAAATTTTTTCTCTTATTCCAAGTTCATTTACAATTTTTCCTAGAACTACTTCGCTATTTCCCTCGTGGTAAATATATGCAGTATCAAAATAATTTATCCCTTGATTAAGTGCTTCTTGCACAAGCTTTTTTGTTGCGTCAATATCTATGTTTTTTGAAAATGCACCTTCACCTTCTAGTACTGGTAATCGCATCAAACCGAAGCCTAAAACTGAAATTTGCTTATCTTGGATTTTTGGAAATATTCTGTACTGCATTTTAACCTCACACTTATAGAGAATGGTACCACCAAAAATACTTATCATCGCATTTTTACGCCATAGATGCATTATAACAGTAAAAAGACTAGCAAGAATCTCAGCCATACCATAAGGTGCAATTTGCAACTCAATATTACGTAAATTATATATCAAAAGCACCGTCATGACAAGTGGAGGAAGATGCTTTCCAATATAAGTTAAAACTGGAGGAGGCTCTTTTTTTGAAAAAAAAGCAAACGGTAGAATTCTTAATAAAAATAAAATTACAGCCATAACGGGAATGCTAATTAAAGCTTGAGTTAAAGACAATGAGGCATCATTCATTTCAATTCCTCCCGCTGGATTTTTTCAATTGGTTTTTTTAATATTGCGAGTAATACCATTCCAAAGGCAATTGCTCCGATGAGTGTGTGTGATGGACCAAGTAGGAACAAGCATAGAAAGGTCGATATACCCCCAATAACTGCAGGTATAGGATTTTTTGTAGAGCGAAGTTGATCTATTAGTAGAACGATAAACAATGATGTTAGTGCAAAATCTACTCCCTCAAAAGAAAAGGGAATTAGCATGCCTGCAACACCCCCAATTAAGCCACCGAGTATCCAGTAAAAATGATTTAGAAACGCTATAGAACCAAAAAAGGAACCAACATGAATATGAGGTGGAATTGGACAGTTTGTGAGCAACACGTAGGTTTCATCCGTTAGTGTGAATGCAATATATGCTTTCCAAAGCCCACTGCCGCGTAGCTTTTCAATTAAAGAAAGGCCGTAAACTATGTGGCGAATGTTTATTGCAAGCATGGTAAGTGTTATAGTTGTAAGGTCAGCTCCAACAGCAAAAAGTCCCACAGCAGCATATTGTCCAGCACCAGCATACATTGTAGTAGACATAATAGGTGCTAACCACCAAGGATACCCAGCATTTACTAGCATAAGCCCAAAGGGAATTCCTATAGCTATATAACCAAAAAAAACAGGCGTGCTAATTTTTACAGCCTGTAAAATGAGTGCTCGATTCATATGTTGGCTAGTATAGCAAATTTTTTTAACCTTGACTAGATGTATAAAGTATGGTAAATTTCACTATAAGTTATTTGGAGGATAGTATGGTTTCATTGATTGTGGGATTATTGTTATGTGCTTTTACGGTGATAGCAGCACTCCCTGCGTTTCTCGGGTGGAGTTCAGAAATTATTTTATTTCTAAAAGGTTTTGCTCCTTGTTTTGCAGCTTTTGCAGGAATTATTGCTATTTTCATTGGTATTGCAGACTTAAAAGATAAGAGTGAAGCCAAAAAAGAAGAAGTACTGTCAAGAGATACTGATCAATAAACCTTGTAGAGTAAATAATTTTTCATGACTATATATGATGTTTTTATGACTCCGTTAGAAAAGCTATTTTTTTCAAAAATTAGAAAAGAATTTATTTCCAAAGCCAGAGGTAAAGTTCTTGAAATAGGATTTGGCACGGGTGTTAATTATCGCTATTATAATTTAGATTTAATCGATAAAATTTATGCTGCAGATACAAAACTCAAAGTGCGAACTTTAGAAAATGTTGAGTATATACAATGTTCTGTAGAGCAATTGCCATTCAAGGATAATAGCTTTGATACAGTTGTTGCAACACTACTATTATGTTCTGTTTCTGATGTTAGCTTGGCCTTATCTGAAATACGCCGGGTATTAAAATCAGACGGCCAGTATATTTTTTTAGAGCATGTGCGCCCCAAACGTACCCTTGGCAAGTTTTTTGACGCAGTAAATATTATTTGGGGAAAAAATCCTAGTGGGTGTCAATTAAATAAACATACTCCTATGTTGTTTCATACGAGCAATTTTAATATGAACATGGAGTTTTTTGAAGGTGCCTTGTATTATGGCATAGCAAAAAAGTAATGTTTCTTTTGCACAAATATAAAAAAAGCGAGGAATTAATGGAGAATAAACAGTGTAGGATAGTGCTAAGTTTATGTGCATCTTTTTTACTCCTAATAGTAACTTCATGTAATCAATTATGGAATATTAATGATACACAGGTTGTATCAATAAATCTTAATTTAATAAATCTTGTAGATGATAACAATTATCGTATTCAAAATAATAATATTTTAGGCAATTTAAATGGGATTCATCGCTCTATTGTACCACCTACGTACGAAGATGGTTCTGTTTCAGTTGAAGATTCTGAAAAAGTTATCGTATCAATATATAATACATCAAAAAATCGCTTAATAGCCAGTAAATCAATTTCTCTAGAAGAGGCAAAG
>CAYJGO010000129.1:0-3605 GCA_964369855.1 uncultured Treponemataceae bacterium
CATTTTTTACGTATTTTACATACTTTTTACATTTCTTATCTTTTAGAATTTACATCAATATTTTACTCTTAGTCAAGAAAATTGCTACATCTATTATAAGATGCAGCACATAAAACTAAAAGGTTGGTATATTCGTTCTGGATAAATTAACCAAGGAGTAAAAATGAAAAAAATAATTATACTTGCATGTGCAGTAGCGTTGGTAAGTTTATTTGGCTGTAAAGCAGCTGACAATGACACAATTTCAGTTATAACACGTGAAGAAGGTTCAGGTACACGAGGTGCTTTCGTTGAAATTGTTGGGTTAGATGAAGGTGGAAGCGACAATACGAGCTTAGATGCAATTGTTCATGATGGAACTGGTAAAGTAATAACCGCAGTTCAAAATGACAAAAATGCTATTGGATATATTTCACTTGGTTCATTAAATGAAACAGTAAAAGGTATTTCAATTGATGGCGTATCTCCAACTGTTGCGAATATCCAGTCAGGCGAATATAAAGTTGCACGACCATTTAATATTGCATACAGTAATAATATATCAGACTTAGCTCAAGATTTTATTAGCTTTATTCAAAGCGATGAAGGTCAGTCAATTGCTAGCGAAGAGGGCTTTATTCCTTTGTATAATAACGGTCCTTATGTTGGTAGCATTGATGAGGGAATTCTTTCAATAGGTGGATCAACATCAGTATATCCGCTGATGGAAAAAATAGCAGAAAGCTACAAACAAAGAAATCCAAATGTAATTATTAATATTGAAGGTATAGGATCTAGCGCAGGTGTAAAGGGAGCTATTGACGGTACTTTTGAAATTGGTATGGCGAGTCGTAACCTTAAAGACTCAGAAAAATCTGAAATCAATGGTATGGAAATTGCACAAGATGGAATTGCTATAGTAGTTAATACTGAAAATCAAATTGATAATCTATCATTAGGTGCACTAAAAGAAATATTTCTTGGAAATGCAACTAAGTATTCTGACGTACAATAAGTACAGTTGTTATATATTATAAATAAAGTAGGTAGCGTTACACAAAAGTAATACTACCTAACTTTATTTTTATAACCAGTTGGTGATAATGAAAAATAAACAGTTAAAAGAATCGATAAGTGAAAAGTTGTTTTTGCTTACCGCCTTAGTTTCTATTTTAGCAGTACTCTTTATATGCATATTTTTATTTGCTAATGGAATACCTGCAATGGGGAAAATAGGAATAGCCGATTTTCTCTTTGGTATGACCTGGAAGCCAACAAATGATCTGTATGGAATATTCCCGATGATTATTGGGAGTCTTTATATTACAGCTCTTGCAATACTTATGGGGGTTCCAGTAGGAATCATGACATCAGTATTTATGACATTTTTTTGCCCAAAGTTTTTATACTCATGGCTAAAACCTGCTGTAAATTTACTATCTGGAATTCCATCAATAATTTATGGTTTTTTTGGTATGACTGTTCTTGTGCCTTTTGTGCGAGATTACATTGGGGGAAATGGTAATAGCATTTTATCAGCCTCAATTCTCTTAGCAATTATGATTTTGCCCACTATAATTACAATAAGCGAATCAGCAATACGTGCAGTACCAGAAGCACTGTATGAAAATTCACGTGCTCTTGGTTCTACTCATGAGAGGAGTATTTTCAAAGTTGTTGTTCCTGCTGCAAAATCAGGTATACTTGCATCAGTAGTTTTAGGTATAGGACGGGTAATTGGTGAAACAATGGCTATCATAATGATTGCTGGTAATCAGCCACGTTTAACAGGCGACATATTAAAAGGGATTCGAACCTTAACAGCAAATGTGGTAATAGAAATGAAATATGCCGCAGGATTACATGAAGAGGCTCTTGTTGCAACAGGTGTTGTATTATTCGTTTTTATTTTACTGATTAATATGAGCTTTTCCCTTATAAAAAATAAGGTAGATAAGACATGAAACAAGAAATTACCTCAAAAATTATTAAAGTACTCGTTTATACTTCAGCAGTTCTTACTATCTCAACAGTTGTATTTATAATAGGTTATGTGCTTATTTCGGGTATTGGTCCCATTTTAGATGAAATTAAAAAGTTATTTAATAACCAGCCATCAATTTTTAATATTGAATATACATCGGATAATGTGTCACTTGTACCAGCTCTTGTAAACACCGTTATATTAACCTTTTTAAGTGTTACACTAGCTGCAATATTTGGTATATTTACTGCAATATATTTGGTTGAATATTCTAATAATGAAAGTCACCTTGTTAAAATAATTAAGCTTACAACTGAAACATTAGCGGGAATACCATCAATTATTTATGGATTATTTGGAAGTATTTTCTTTGTTGTTTTTCTACAGTTGGGTATGTCATTGCTTTCTGGAATATTTACAATTGCAATTATGATTTTGCCACTTATAATTCGTTCAACTGAAGAAGCACTTAAGTCGGTACCAATGGAATATAGAGAAGCAAGTTTTGGACTTGGGGCTGGTAAACTTCGAACCATTTTCATCATTGTATTGCCAACATCTATAAATGGAATTGTAGCAGGAATTATTTTAGCTATTGGTCGCGTAGTTGGTGAAACTGCCTGTCTATTATACACCGCTGGAACTTCACCAAACGTTGGAAACCTTTTTACAACTGGTAGGACACTTTCAATACATATGTATATGCTTACGTCAGAAGGCTTATTTGTAAATCAAGCATACGCTACTTCAGCTATTCTTTTAATTATTGTTGTGGGTATGAATATGTTTTCAGCATTTATTGCAAAGAGAATGATAAAAACAAACTAAAAGGAACAAAGATGAAACTATCAATCAAAGATGCTAATGTGTATTATGGTGAAGCGCATGCATTAAAAAATATTAATCTAGATATTAAAGCGCATGAAGTTACAGCATTTATAGGACCTTCTGGGTGTGGAAAGTCTACGCTATTAAAAAGTCTAAATAGAATGAATGATTTAATACCAAATTGCAAAGTGGAAGGCGATTTTTTGTTGGATAATAAACATATTTACAAAGATATTGATATTAATAACCTTAGAAAAAGGGTAGGTATGGTTTTTCAAAAACCTAATCCCTTTCCAATGAGTATATATGATAATATTGCATATGGTCCAAGAACACATGGCATCAGAAAAAAGTCTGATCTAGATACTATTGTTGAAAAAAGTTTGCGTGATGCTGCAATTTGGTCAGAGACAAAAGATAACCTAAAAAAGTCTGCGTTAAGCTTATCTGGTGGTCAACAGCAGCGAATATGTATAGCTCGAGCATTAGCAGTAAATCCTGAGGTGCTTTTGATGGATGAACCCACCTCCGCACTTGACCCAATTTCAACTTCTAAAATAGAAGACCTTGTTTTAAATCTAAAAGAAAACTATACTATAGTTATAGTAACACACAACATGCAACAAGCCTTACGAGTATCTGATAAAACAGGCTTTTTTCTACTAGGAGATTTAGTAGAATTTAATGATACAAATGAATTATTTTCTTTACCGAAACAAAAAGAAACGGAAGATTATATAACAGGGAGATTTGGTTAATGAGTAATTTAATAGATAATCAAATTAGTGCACTTCATAAAGAAGTTATAATAATG
>CAYJGO010000130.1:0-3583 GCA_964369855.1 uncultured Treponemataceae bacterium
CAGAGCTTTACACATTAGCTGCCAAATTTGAAAGACAAGCATTAGCTATTTTAACAGTTTCTGACCATATTGCAACGGGAGAAACAACCACGGCAGAAGAACGTCAGTTAACTTTTAAAGGGATGATGGAAATTGCTCTGGATGCAGCAACATCCTAACATACTCTCTTAACACTCAGTGATTGTACCTCTTCGATAATCACTGGGTGCTTATCTTATGTAGTTATCGCTTTTGCTCTTCTTTAATAAGTTCTTCTATACGTTTTTTTAAGTTGTTCTCTTCTTTTACTTTTTCTTTTATTCTTTCAAGAATACTTACATTTTCGCTTTCGAGTTTAGAGATTTTTAGCATATTTGATTCTTTTTCTTTTTCCATAAGCTCTTGCTGCTTTTGTGCTTTTTCAATACTCTGCAACATATTTTCTATGTCAATTTGACGAGTGATTGAAAGAACCTTTCTTTTACAATCTTGAATTTCTAGTAATTTTTTATCCAGTCCCTTAGGCAGGTCTACAAGAATCTCTGCATCTGGGCTTACATACCTACTTACATAATCATGCCCATGTTTAGAGCAAAAATCATCTTGCTCTAATAATTTTTGTTCAATCAACACATCAATTGCAATCAACCTCTTTTTAACAGTACTTGAAACCCCAGCTTTCTCAAGCGAGCTTTTTACGGCCCCATCATTTAAGGTAAGGTTTTCTAAATTTCTTTCAACTGCACTTAAATCTTGGTGCTTTTTGTTAAAATCTTCTAATAATTTTCGAACTGTTTTATCAAAAAAGTCGCTTTTCACTAATTCTGGAATTTTTCCCGATTCTACAAATATTTTTGCACCTTGTTCATAAAGCTGCACTCTTTTTTGTTCAAATGCTGCAACCTGGGCTTTTACAGCTCCTCTTTTAGCTTGATTCACTAAGCGAGAAAAGATACCATTGTTTTCATCATCTTTTCGGTATAACGCTTCTTTTTCTTTTGCTTCGGATATTTTACGTTGTTCTATACAAATTTGCGTGTATGTTTTCCCAAAAATATCAGAAATCGCTGGAGTATACTTATCAAAAAGGGCCTTCCCGATTTCTAAATACATACTTTTTACTTCTTTTTTTAGGTTGATTTGTAAAGCCTTCATCTCAGTTATTTTTGCCTTTAATTCTTTTTGCTCAGAGTCCAATGCACGTATATTACTTTGTAAATCACGGAACACATCAACTTCTGCATTAAAGTGCGTATATTCACTTAGTAAGTTTTTATCTATTGTCTTATCTTTTTTTGTAAATATGTAATGTCCTAGATGACTCTCTAAATTCAACAATTCAGATACGGCCTCTTGTTTATTTTTTTGCAATTCAAACAGTCTATTCATTTCATCCTCATTTCTTTGATATCGTAGTTATTATACCATAAATTTTCTAACTTAGGTATATTTTTTTTGCTTGACAATTTCAACATTCATGCCTTATCATATATAAAGTGCCAAAATAATATTTGAGCTTTTTTATTTTTTTAGGAGAGGAATATGGGATTCACAACAAATCAAATCAGAAATATTGCAATAGCAGGACATGGGCAAACAGGAAAGACAACTTTGTTGGAATACCTATTACTAACTGCTGGAGTTATCGCTAAAACTGAAACCGTTGAGTCAGGAAAGACTGTCAGCGATTATTCTGCGGAAGAAATTGAAAGAAAAATTTCGATACACTCCTCTCTTTCTCATCTTACATGGAAAGATATCAATATTAATATTTGGGATACACCAGGATCTTCAGACTTTGTTGGAGAAGTTATTTCAGCATTTCGTTCAACTGAAAGTGTTCTTATGCTCATTGATGGACGTTCTGGTGCGCAAATTGAAACCATAAAACTTTGGCGAGACTTAGACAGACGAAACAAGCCTCGTATTGTATATGTAAATCACTTAGAAGATGAAAGAACTGATTATGCAGCTGTAGTAAAAGACATACATGATAAATTTTCAGTTGAAGTATGCCCCGTAACGATCCCAATGGGGAAAGGTAACGAATTCAAAGGCATTATTGATGTAATAAAAGGAAAAGCTTTTTTTATCCCAGCAGATGGACAAGGAGAAAAAGAAACAGATATTCCAACAGAATATATGGAAGATTATGAAAATGCTAGAGGCGTTTTAGCTGGTGCTGCTGCCGAAGGCGATGATGATTTACTTGTTAAATTTATTGATGAAGGTGAACTAACAGGAGATGAAATAGAACGAGGCCTTGTTATAGCACTTGAAAATAACCGCATTGTTCCCGCATTTGCAGGTTGCACAATCAAAAGAAGTGGCCTTACCTCTATGCTTGACTTTATAATTGAAACAGTACCTGACCCTGCACATGCACTTGAAACAAGTACCACAAAAGAAGGAGACACAGCTGCAGTTAAAATTACACCCGATGGTGATATGAGTGCCCTTGTTATAAAAACTGCAAATGATCAATTTTCTGGAAAGCTTTCGTATGTAAAAGTAATTACTGGAACCTTAAAATCTGACCAAGAAGTACACAATATAAGTGAAGAAAGAAAAGAAAAACTTGGTAAACTTTATCGTTGCGTTGGAAAAAAACTTGAAGAAATTAAAGAGCTTTCAGCAGGCGATATCGGTATTTTAGCTAAGCTAAGTATCACTAAAACAAGCGATACATTATCAACAAATGCTAACACTCTTGCTTTTGTACGCTTACGCCACCCTAATCCCGTATATTCAATGGCAGTTTCAGCCCAAAATAAAAAAGATGAAGATAAGATGAGTGAACTTTTATCAAAGGTATCAGAAGAAGATAGAACACTACAATTTAAGTACAATGTTGAAACTAAACAAAATGTTATTTCAGGTATGGGTGAACTACATATAGGAATTATCTTAAACAAAATTTCTACACAAGCAAAGATAAGCGTAGAAACTGCAATACCACGTGTAGCATATCGCGAAACAGTGCAGCGAAAAGCACAAGCAGAATATACCCACAAAAAACAATCTGGTGGGCATGGCCAATATGGAAGGGTTGTCCTTTCAGTTGATAAGCTTGAGCGTGGTGAAGGCTACAAATTTACTAACGCCGTATTCGGTGGTGCCATTTCTAAAAACTATATTCCCGGAGTTGAAAAAGGTGTAAAGGAAGCCATGGAACATGGTGTTCTTGCTGGCTATCCAGTAGTTGATGTTTCTACTACTGTCCTCGATGGAAAAGAACATCCTGTAGATTCATCCGAAATGGCCTTCAAAATTGCTTCAAGAAATGCTTTTAAAGACGCAATGACAGCAGCAGGTGCCATTCTTCTTGAACCTATTATGAATGTTACCGTTTGGATTGAATCTAAATATCTTGGTGATATTATGTCGGACATGTCTAGTAAACGTGGACGAATTTTAGGCCAAAGCCCTCTTGGTGGTGGAATTGAAGAGCTTAGAGCACAAGCACCACAAGCAGAATTATTAAAATATGCAATAGACCTTCGCTCTATGACGAGTGGGACAGGTAGTTTTGAAACTTCATTTGATCATTACGATCCAATAAGTGGTAAAATTGCAGATGATGTTATAGCAAGCGCAAAAGAGT
>CAYJGO010000131.1:0-3443 GCA_964369855.1 uncultured Treponemataceae bacterium
GAATCTACTATAACCCCATCTAAATCAAATAGTATTGCATCGTATTTCATAAAAATCCTTTTTGCTTACGTATGTTTAGTGTAATAAAAGAAAAGGGGTATGTCAAGAATACGCTGAGTAAGATTTTATTTAAAAGACACTATTAAGAACGATTAATCTGTGGTATAATTCTCAGGTAGTATAAAGGGGAGAATCTTGGCAAATCATTATAGCATTGACACTGTCGGAAATTTATTTCCAGCCGTACAAGGAGAAGATAACTCGAGCTTTTTTAGGATTGCAGTAATATTTAAAGATACTATTGATGCAGATGCATATCAAAAGGCCGTTGAGGCTGTCTACCAAAGGTTTTCTTTTTTCTTTGTACGCCTGAGGCGTGGTATTTTTTGGAATTATCTCGAAGAAAGTATTGAGCTTTGTGTTGTTCAAGAAGAAAAAGAATTACCGTGCTCTCCGATGAAGGCTATAAAGGGAAAAAGTAATTTAATACGATTTTTATATTACCAAAATCGTATGTCTATTGAGGCATCACATATTATTACTGATGGGACAGGGTGCTTTGAAATTCTAAAAGCAATTATTTTTTCGTATGTGCAACAACTTGAGCCTTGTATTGATGATGAAGGAAAAATTCTTTCTCTTGATGCAATTCCTACAATTAAAGATTATGAGAGTAGTTTTTCACGATATGCGCAAACTATCTCTGACCGAGCAAAACATAAAAAAACACGGCAAAAAAAATCTTATAGGATAAAAGGTTTTTTTCCTTTAGAAAGTGGAACACATGTTATTAGCGCCATAGCCTCAATGGAAAGTGTAAAAAAGGCTGCAAAAAAATATAATACAACTGTTACCTGTTTTCTTAGTTCTCTTTTAATGTATTCAATTTATTCAGCACGAATTAAATACGAGAACAACCGAAGGCCTTTAGTCCTAGCTATTCCAGTAAATTTACGAAATATATTTCCTTCAGAAACGTTGAAAAATTTTTTTGCTGTTCCAAATATAAGTTATACTTTTTCTCATGATACAAGTTTTGAGCAAGTCCTTGAAAGTGTAAGTACTCAGCTGAGAGTTCTTCTAACAAAAGAAAACTTAGAACAAGAAATAAGGATGTATACGAGTTATGAGGGTAATTATCTGGCCTCGTTTATTCCGCTTGTAATAAAAAATGCTTTTATACGGCTTGGTTTTTCCTTGTTAGGAGAGTCAAAAAAGACACTTACTCTTACGAACTTAGGAATAGCAAACCTTCCCACGGATTTGGAAAAATATATAGAACATATTGAGACAGTGCTTTATCCGACAAAACTTAGTCCAATTAATGGGGCTATTGCATCATTTGCAGATAAGCTTAATATTTCTTTTAGTATGGCAATTAATGAAACTGATATTCTGAGAACATATTTTACTTTTTTGCAGGATTATATAGAAAGCCCTGTTTCAGTTTATTCAACAAAAAAAGGAGATAAAAATGATTTGTAAGTCATGCAATCTTACTATTATAAGTAAGAGTCCATTTTGTCCCCTCTGTAAGGTCGTTATTCCAAATGTTGATAAACCTAATAAAAAAGGCTTAGAAAATAAGATATCATATCCTACGTACGGTGCTAAACGAAAAAGACTTTTTTCAAAGTCTATGACCTTTGTTGCTATAGCATTTAGTATTTTGTGCGTATTTATAAATTTATTCACCATTGAAGAAAACAATTACTTCTGGTCATTCATTTCAGTTAGTAGTATTCTTTTAGTTCACCAATCTGTTTTCAACTGGGTTTCATCAATAAAGAATTCAGGGTCAAAAATAGTTACGCAATTTTTTTTATTATCTCAGGTTGTATTGGTAGTAGATATAGTAATGGGATATTCTGCATGGGCACTGTCATATGTTGTGCCATGGTTATCGGTTGGAACAACATTTGTGATTACGATTGTAGCCCTTGCTAATAAAAAAGACTTTACTGAATATGCGGGCCAGTTAATGGCGTCTTTTTTTGTTTCAGGTTTATTAGCTTTTCTCGCTTTTTTCCCATTTACAACAGAAAAATGGGGGTTATTGGTAGCTCTTTTATATTCACTTTTTACTCTTTTAGCGTTGTATATGTTTTCAAAACCACAATTAAAAAATGAAATAAAAAAGAGGTTTAAGCGATAAATTTTAAAAAAGAAGTGTAACTTTTGCAGCTTTGTATTGTTTAATTACTATAGCCGCCGAGGGCGGTAGAATGAATTACCTCTGTAAGACCTATTGCTAATTGAAGTTGGCCGTCTTACAGAGTTTTTTTGTTTAAAAATAAAAAAGAACACATGTTTGATATTGTACATTTGTCTGAAATATGGTATACTTTTATATAAATCTATAGGGGAGTACGCCATGAATAAAAGAATAGCAATTATAGGTGCTTCAGGGCAAGTTGGAAAGCACATAACCCAGAATTTATTAGACTTTGGGCACTCTGTAAAAATCATTGCCCGAAGAAAGGATTGTGAAACTGCAGATTTGGTTGGTGGTTTTATGTTGCAAGGGGCAGAATTTGAGCTTGTGGAGGACACTGCAAATGCCGAAGCACTTGCTAATGCTATTAGAGGGTATGATACTTTTGTTGCAGCAGTTTCTGGTTCTGAAAAAATTATAACTCAATTACAGCCAATTTGGCTTGAAGCCGCAAAAAAACAGGCGTAAAAAGGTTTATACCCACAGAATTTGGCGCTCATACTAAAAATATAGAGTATGGCGATGGTATTATTTTTGACCATAAAAAAGACTTTCACAAAAAGCTGTTTGAGTCGGGCTTAGAGTGGACACTAATTTATAATGGTATAATTCATGACTACGCTTTGCCAAATTTACGATTTTTTGAAGACGTAACAACATTTGGGAATATAGATATTCCTATTTATACTCATGTAATTGAAGATATTGGAAAGCACGCCGCTTTAGCACTTGTAGATGACAGGACAAAAAATAAATGTGTGCAAATGAATTATCAATGTATTACCCAATCAGAGATGCTTAATTTAGTAAAAAAATATTGGAGTGATGAACCATTAGTATTTAAGCATTATTCATCAAAGTATATTGAGTTTATGAAAGAAAACTCGGGTAATGATGTCAGTGCGAAACGTGGTGATGAAACAGATAAAGAGCGATGGGGTATAAACAATGTTGTGTATGTTTTAGGAAAACTTCATGCTTTTACTGATGAAACATTAAAGGCAAGTGAATTATGGCCTGATTTTAAAACAAAGACCCCTGAAGAGTCGATACAAAATCCAGCTTTTTTTCTTGAAAGTAAAATTGTTCATAAAAATGCTCCGTGTTCTAACTAGCTGTGCATGTTGTTGCAGATATAGCCACTTGATAAAAAAAACTCTATATGATATAGTGAATTTCTCTTGAATTCATTTGGAGTTTATGATATGATTACGAACATAATTATTGT
>CAYJGO010000132.1:0-3427 GCA_964369855.1 uncultured Treponemataceae bacterium
AGCAGACTTTTCATGGTTACTACTGCCATGATTTCTCCTTCATCGAAAAAATGCTATTGCTTTTTTCCCATTCTCTATGTCTCGTCAAGTCAAAAGACTTGCGGAAGATTCAAGCTATATAAAATATAGCAAGACAAGAATTATGAAAAATCATATCCTTGTGACTGCAGTATAGCACAAAGTGTAGATAATGGCAAGCCCATAATAGATGCTTGTGTTCCCTCAATGCTAGGAACAAATCGTTGAAATGAACCTTGAATTTTATATGCACCAGCGGCATCGACCCATTCATTGGTTGATAAATACCAATCAATATCATCCTTTTTTAGAGAAGTGATTTTTACTTTATTAGTTGTTGTTTTTGAAATTAAAGTATTAGTTTTTCGATTATATACTGCAAGTGATGTATGTACTCTATGGGTCTTGCCTGATAGAGATTCCAAAAATGATCTTGCTTGTTCAATTGACTTTGGCTTTCCTAGAATTTTTTTATTGTGTATAATTAAAGTATCTGCACTAAGTACAAATTCTGCATCATCATAGGCAAGTTTGATACTTTGTAAAACTGAGTTAAGCTTTTGCCTAGCAAAGTATTCGCATATATTTTTTTGTTTTGTTGATGTTATATCTTCTTCATAGAGAGGTTCAATACAATAATAAGGAATTCTAATACTGTCTAATAATTCTTTTCGTCTTGGAGATGTAGATACTAATATTATTGGTTTCATAGATTGTTAAAAAACGCAAGCTGTTACACTTGCGTTTTATTTTTTTAACTATTTTTGATGTTTAGCAAAATAGCTTGAGCCTTTTGCCGTACAGGAATAACATAGTTATAATTTGTAGCAATAGAGGTTAGAATTTCTACTAATACTTCTGGATTATCTACAGTAGGATATAATTTTTCAAATGCATCAAGAACTGCATTTGCAAGGCTATCTGTTGGGTTTAATATTGCAAACCGTCTATGTACAATTGCAATAGCATTAATTACATCATCAGATTCATTAATACCAATTTCACCGAGGGAATAAATTGCTGCAGATAAAACCATTGGCTCGTTTTCTTCTCTAACAAGGTCTAATAGAACATCTTTAGTTTCTGTAGTAGGGATATCAGCTAGCATTAAGGCTGCTTGTCGTCTAACTTCTGTATAGTTATTACTTAAATGGTTTGCAGTCCTAATTTCTGTGAGAACTCCTTCTCCTGCTAAGCTGTGAAGTGCTGTTTCTATTGCTGGTGATGAGCGACCACTATCCAAGGCTTCTCGAATATATTGCAATGTTAACAATTTTGCTTCATAGTTTTCAGATGCTGCCATTTCAGAAATAATCATATCTTCGTTTGTTTCTAGATAAACAGATTCAACTGAACTCTGCTCTCTGCTTTGTGAAAAAACAGGGTTTATCAATAATAAAGATACTGTGATTGCAATTGCAATTGTCCTAAAAAATTTCATAGTGTCTCCTAGTGTTATTATAACCATATTTCATTATCGGTTAATATTATTAATTTGTTAATTATAGTTTTGGCAATGATACAAGCCATCTACCATCTAACTTAACAAAGTTGTAGTAAATAACATCAGTATTTCCATCAACTTGTACTGCTTTTACGTCGGTAGGTGAATTGTATCTAATCTCTGTAATTGATTTTCCTTGTCTAGATGGAATAAATAGGTTTCGAAAATATTGAGATAGATCAGTTAGGATGACTTCGTTTCCTGGAAGACGCCTTGACAAGAGTTGCAAGTTTAGTTTATTACTCCAATATGATACTGAAGCAGGTGTTAAATAGTCTCTCCATGCTTGATAATCTCTGTTTACCATTATGACATCTAGTTCTGCAATTATTCTTAATATATCACTTTTATCTTGTTGAAAAGTTTCGTAAGATATTTTACCTTGTAATCCTGCAACAGATCGAGAATATTCTGTATCATCAATCGGTTCAATTGCTTTAGGAGGAGTCTCAATTACTTCTAAACTTTCCTCTTGAGGGGTAACAGTATTTTGTGTTGTTATGCACGAAGTAGATACTAACGCAATAAAAAAAATAAACAAAAATATACTTTTTGATAAATGTTTCATGCATATATTATAAACCTATTGTTTAAACTTGTCAAATGCTATATAGTGAAATTATGATAAAAGCACTTTTCCCTGGTTCATTTGATCCACCAACATTTGGACATTTAAATGTTATAGAACGCTCTTCTAGATTGTTTAATCATCTTGATGTTGTAATAGGTTTTAACACAAGCAAAAAAACATTATTTACCAATGATGAGCGATTATATATGATGAAAGAGTTAACTAAGCATTTGGATAATGTAAGTATACACATACATTCTGGGCTAACAGTTGAGATTGCACATAAGCTTAATGCTAGTTTTATAATTAGAGGTGTTCGAAATATTTCAGATTTTTCAACTGAGTTTGACAACAGCCTGCTAAACAAGTTTTTAGGTAAAGATATAGAAACACTTTTTTTACCAACTGAGCCAAACTTTTTTGCCGTTAAATCTGGAGCAGTAAAAGAGATTGCTTCACTCGGAGGAAATGTATCAGATATGGTTCCTCCATTGGTTGAAGCTATGCTTGTGAGTAAATTTTCTAAATAAATGAAAAAAATACTTTACTTGTACTTGACGAAATTTTTCATTTGTGATAAAGTTGTTTTTAATACGGCGATATAGCTCAGTTGGCAGAGCAAACGGCTCATATCCGTTAGGTCATTGGTTCAAGCCCAATTGTCGCTACTAAAAGACTTTCGATTTTCGAAAGTCTTTTTTTTAATAAAAAAGACGTAAAAGTGAAAAAAAAACTTGCATTATTTGAAAACTGTGTTATACTATTAGTAGGTTAGTTGTTATATTTCATAGCAACTTATTTCATTAACGTGGCTTTATATTCCTTATATAGAGAACATGGCTATTACTTTATTTAGTGATTATTGTTTTGCTTTTGTATTAGCTAGAAGTTTTATAAGGTACTAAAGTCGAATCGTTATTGATTTATAATTTTTGAATGTTTACATATGTGAGATAGGGGGCCATACATGGATAATCCACCAGAACTTACAAGCCCGGTTTGGGCGCATTAAAACATATTCGCCTGCTATTTGCAGGAATAATAGATTTAGTCTTATAAGACTTTATAACTGCCGGCACGTACGCCGGCTTTTTTTATACACTAAGACAATAATTTAATTATAAAATATTAGCTTGCAAGAAATGTATACATTGGTATACCTGCTTTTTGTTTAGTAATATAACATTAATTAAAGTAGATTTTTGATGAATACTGTGCTAGAATAAAGTAGTAGGGATGACTTTTTTGGTCTTAAAAACTCTGTTAAGTATGTGGATTTAGATGGAATATCCAGTAGTAAGCTTAGCCCAGGAAAGCACTATGTTCACTCTACT
>CAYJGO010000133.1:0-3343 GCA_964369855.1 uncultured Treponemataceae bacterium
GCATATTGTGCATAAATAGACATGCAATTTTCTTGTATTTTTGGAACTGTAAAATACTCCTTAAATGCTTCATTGTATCGGTTTGCAATTTTTTGCCGGTTTTCTGTTTCATAATCAATAAATGCTTTTAGTTTTACTTGTAAAATTGCGGCTTGTATTGTATCAAGACGTGAGTTTACTCCTACTCGAATGTTATCATATTTAGATGAGCCTTTACCGTGTACTCTAATTGATTGTAATACATTTGCAATGTCATCATCATTGGTAAATATTGCACCACCGTCTCCATAACAGCCAAGGGGTTTAGCAGGAAAAAAAGATGTTGTTGCAATATTACCAAAACTGCAGCATTTTTTGCCTTTGTATTCTGCTCCAAAACTTTGAGCTGCATCTTCAATTAATAAAAGATTATATTTTTTACAAATAGCATCAATTGCATCGTAGTCGGCAGGGTTACCTAAAAAGTCAACTCCAACAACCGCCTTTGGCGTATGCACTCCCTTTGCTAAAACATTTTTTATTTGCTCTTCTAACGAGACAGGACATAGATTATAAGAAACTGGATCTATGTCGCAAAAAACAGGAACTGAGCCTAACATACAAGCAGGTTCAACACTTGCAATAAAAGTAATATCAGGGCAAAAAATGACATCCCCCTCGCCTATACCATAGGCCATAAAAATCATTTGCAAGGCATCGGTTCCATTTGCACAAGATATAACATGTTTCATACCCGTGTACTCAGAAAGACTTTGTTCAAATTCTTGCACATGACGCCCCATAATATATTGGCCTTCATCCAGTACACTTTGTATTTTGGCGTTGATATCCTTTTTTAAAGCAGCATATTGTGCTTTTAAATCGATAAATTGCATTATGTATCTCCTTCAATAATGGTTATTAACTTTTCAGTTAATACTTTAAAATCATACGCAAGTGCGGCTTTTCTAGCATTTTTTCCTAATTTTTCAAGCTCTGTTTTTGGTAGAGCGTAAAACCACTCAACTTTTTCTGTAAAATTTTCATAACTAGAATTTGTGCCACACTTATATAGTTCAATGGGGTTAAAATTTGGTGTAAAGTCCATTAGCAATGGCCGTCCTGAAGCGTAATAGTCAAATAACTTATTAAAACTAATTCCAAAACGAAATAGGTTTGTATACTCGTTATGACAAAGATTAACACTTGCCTTACTTAAAATATACGGTATGTATTTTTTTTCTACACGTCCCTTAAACGCTACGTTTGTTATTTTTTCATCAATGAGCCGCTGTTGTAATCCTTCAAGCTTGTCTCCAGTTCCCCAAATTAAAAATTTAATATTTTTATTTCGTACCTTTTTTGCTATATCTAAAAGAATATCTAAACTATTGATTCTTCGAATTGATCCAGTGTATACAAATGTAAAAAGATTTTTATTTTCTAAATCTTTATCTTTAATTTTATACTCTTTTTTATTAGCATCAAATAAAGCAACATCTACACCATTATTTATATGAAAAACTTTGTCAAGCGACACAGCTTTTTCCCAACCCTTTTCTTTTATATATTCAGCTCCCCCAGGTACGGTAAAAACAAGTTTATCGGCTTTTTTGTATATCCATTTTTCGCCCATATACATTAATTTAACAAGAATATTTTTTTTAGAAAATTTATGTAAATACGCAACAATACTCTCTGGCCATAAATCTCGAATCTCAACAATACAAGGAACGTTATATCGTTTCGCGATAAAAATACCTGCTATGCAAATAAACGGGTGCGGGCTTGAGGCAAGTATAGTGTGTGGTTTTTTATTAGTATCCTTTGTATATTTTTTTGTAATAAAAAATAAACTAAAGAAAAAAGCAATCATATTAAAAACACGACGCAAGTCATTATGTACGTATGGTATTGATTTTATATATACAAATGGTACTCCATTTTCATCTTTTTCAATATACTTTTTTGTGCCAGTTGAAATAGTTTCATGCGTATAGTGATTAAATGCAGAAGAGAATATAAGTGGAGAATATCCCTTTTTTTTTAACTGTTGACTAAAATCATACGGGCGTACTAAACCACCCTTGTTTGGAGTTGTAGCATATTGATGAAAAATCCATATATTTTCTTTCATTAAAACCCTAACCTTCTTTTTAAAATTTTTATATTATTTTTCATTATTTACCATTGCCCCAAAAACAGTCATAAAAACAATTTTTATATCTAGAAAAATATTCCAGTTTTCAATATACCACATATCACACTTAATTCGCCCTTCAATACTTGTATCTCCTCTGTAACCATTAACTTGAGCCCAACCAGTAATTCCTGGTCGCACCTGATGTTTTAACATATACAGTGGTATATCTTCTTTGAACTTATAAACAAAAAATGGTAATTCGGGACGCGGGCCGATTAAGCTCATATCACCTTTTAAAACGTTAAAAAATTGTAAAAATTCGTCTAAGCTTGTTTTTCGAATAAAGGTTCCAAACTTAGTTTTACGTGGGTCTGTATCTTTAGACCATTCAGTTGTACTTTTATCATTTATGCGCATACTTCTAAACTTATACATCATAAAATTTTTCTTGTATCTACCTACTCTCTCTTGTTTAAATACAATGGGGCCTGGACTAGATAACTTAACACCAATTGCAGTAAACAACATTATAGGACTTGTTAAAACAATAAAAATAACAGACATGACAATATCAAAGAGCCTTTTTTGAAATGAATTAAAAAAGTTATCTAATGGAATTGTACGCATTGTCATTAACTTTATATTGCCAACCGCTTCAATTTCTGGGGTTGCCGTAAAGTAGTCATTATAAAATGGCACAATATACACTTTCGCTCCATGCTTATCACATTCATCTATAACACCAGAAATAAAATTAATATCCTCTGGCTCAAGGGCAATCACAACTTGATCTATATTATTTTTTTCAAGAACTTTATCTAGGTTCGAAAAATTACCTAAGCATTCTACAGGCATAGATGATTTTCGCTTACTAACATAGCCTCTAATTTTTACAAACTGTTGTTTTGAGTCTAAAACATTTTCTATGTATCTGCAAGCATGCTCACCATCACCAACAACTAAAACGTTTTTATCTCCAACTTTATACACTCCCCATAAAAAGGAGCGAAAAATCCATCTTTTTAAAATTATAATCATGTTTGATAGTATAAAGAATAAAAGTAATACTCCTCGTGAAAAATCCTCTAACCTAAAAATATATAAACACAACCCAAGGCTTATTACTGCAATGGTATTAACTTTTAAAATTTGAAAACACTCATAAAAAAAGGTTTTATACCCAACTTCACTGTATAAATCAAAAATTTTATACAAAAAAAA
>CAYJGO010000134.1:0-3330 GCA_964369855.1 uncultured Treponemataceae bacterium
ACCAAGAGGAACAAAAGCTTGCAAATATCTTTTTACACGATATTCAGCGAGGGGATGTTACCTTAGACGAAAACAAAAGCCTTAGAGACTATATAACAGAATACCAATGTAAAGAACAAGAAGACCACATAACAAAAATTATATCGGCCTTTGCACTCGATGAATCCCTTTTGCGCGATTTACTCTCACGCCCACTTACACACGATAATCTAAACGAGTTTAGCCGTTTTGATAAACTTAAAAAATCGGTAAACTTACAAACAGCAAAAGCCTTCTTTGAAGAGCAAGAAAATAAGACTTTATCCGTACTGGACGTAAATGTTAGGGTTGATAGCTTTTTACGTAATTTTTTACTCAATGGAATAATAGAAACGGTAATACTTGAATATAAAAATAAAACTGATTCACTGTATGGACTCGCCGCCGAAAAGCCAGAGTGACTTGGTAGCATTGCGAGTAGTTCCTAAAAAATTCTAAGTTTAAAAAATCTGTGTAATCTGTGTAATCTGCGGCTAAAAAATGACCAATCTTGGTGGCACATGCAACCATACAAAAACCTAGTACTGTAAAAAGCGTTTAGGGGGCCTGGGGGATGAATCGCAACATCCCCCAGCGGTTTTGCTTCTTTTGACGCTCAAAAGAAGACTACTTATAACCTACTATTCACATCATCTCGCAAAAGACAGTAGGCAACAGATGCTAAAGGAATACATAATAAAATACCAGTAACACCCATCAAAGTTCCACCAATGCTTACAGCGGCTAGTACCCACATAGCAGGAAGCCCAATTGAATCTCCTACAACCTTCGGGTAAATAAAGTTACCTTCAACTTGTTGAACAATAAGAAAAATTATTAAAAAATATACGGCCTGAATTGGATCTTCAACTAAAAGCAAAAATGAACAAATACCAGCACCAAAAAAAGCACCCAAAATTGGAACAAAAGAACTAAAACCAACAACAACACCAATGAGAAGAGAAAAGGGAATACTAAAAAGAGAAAGAATAACAACAATAAGCGTTCCTAAAATCACGGCTTCAATACTTTGTCCAGAAATAAAACGAGTAAAAGCCTTTTGTATAAGAGAAAAAATGTATACAATTCTTAAGGCTTTTTCTTTAGAACAATAGGCAAATAATACACGTTTAATTTGTCGAGTAAGAGTTTCTTTTTGAAGTAAAATATACATTGCAAATACGATGGCAATAAAAATTTTGGCTATTAATGATATAGCAGTAGATGCAACAGTTAAAGTACTATCAAAAAAACTTAAAATTCCTGCTCGTAAAAAATCAATTAAAGATTGCTTCATTTGCTCAATGTTTATTGAGTCTACAAACTCAGTAATTTCAGGGTTGTTATTAAAAAGAGAAATAACATACTCTTGAGCTTGGGGGGCAAAGATTTCAACTTTAACTGCTAAGGTGGAAACCGTGTTTTGTATTTGAGGAACAATAACAAGAATGGCAAAAGCTATAAGAAGAGCAAAAAAGAAAATAGAAAGAATAAGACTCATGCCCCTTGCAGCACCCATTGATAAACGCTTTTTTTGTACGTGAAAATAAAATAGTTTTTTTTCAATCCATGACATAGGAACATTGATAACGAAGGCAATTGCACCAGCAAGTAAAAATGGTGATAAAACTGAAAAAATATCATTGACTATTTTTAAAAACATTTCTGTTTTCCAAAAAAACAACACAAGAAAAAGTGAAACAAGTAATAAAAATCGAGCTTTTTTATTTGTAAAAAAATCTGCATTCATGTAATAAGTGTACAATTAATTATCAGTTTTGGCAACCTAAAAAATGCCTACATGGCACTTATTTCATTTAAAGGTCGTGGTACAGAGAAATGAAACCCTTGTGAAAACTCAATGCCTTTATCAAGTAGAATTTTTTGTATATCATCATTTTCAACAAACTCTGCAACGATGTGTGAATTTATTTGTCGGGCAATAAAACAAATAGAATCAAGAATGATTTTGTTTTCGCTATTATTTACAAGATTTTTTATTATTTCACCATCAACCTTAATGATATCAGGCTTTACTGAAATGATAGAGCTAAAAGTAGCAAATCCAGATCCAAAGTCATCAACTGCAATTTTACATCCTAATTTTCGAGCTTCTATTAAGAACGAATAAAGATCAGAATTATTATTATAGTTCTCTGTTTCAACAAATTCTAAAACAAGTTGCTCTGGTTGAGGGTAGTCGGATAGTTTGGATAAAAACCAATCCTTAAACTCTTTTACTTGGATATCAAAAAGTGTAATGTTTAAACAAAGTATTCTATCTAAATCTCTAAAGTCGTTTAAAGCTTTTTCTAACATCATTTTACTGATTGTATTATATTGCTTAAACTCTTTTGCTACACGCATAAAAAAATCAGGCCTATACATATTACCTTGGGCATCATATAGACGCATAAGGGCTTCATATTTGTTTATTTCTCCTGTCTGATTATTTCGAATTCCATGGTAAAAAGGAGTAATTGTGTCATGTTGAATAGCATAAGAAATTAAGTGAAAAATTTCTACCTTGCTTTGTAATTCAGCAGCACATATTTCTTTTTCATTTGTTTCAAGTATAAAGTTTTTTTGGGAATTTCTCGAAGCATAATGAGCACTCATTGCTCTATTTATAAGGTCATCACCAAAAACTAAGACGAACCTGGATACTCCAGAGACAGGGGTGGCATCAGCATTCGCATGTTGGAAATTATCAAACATGCTTTCTATTATTTTTTTAAAATCGGCATCTGAAATTGAATCATTTGCAGCAAGGATAAATCTTTTATAAGAGTGAGTGTATAATAATACGTCATCATCGACACAGTAGGCTATTAGTAATGCTTTAACATTTTCTAAAACTTCTGCGCAGCCAGCATAATATGCCTCTTCACCAAAAGATGCAATCGACATGTCTGAATTTACAATCTCTGTCATGCAAAGCTTTGAATAACCCTTTGTTTTTAAATCGCCTTGGAATTTAAAAAAATTTGGGATATTAAATCGATTATCTATACAGTCATGGTTCTTGCTAGCGTCATCGTTTTTATTCATTTCATACCCTATTTCTTTTATTTTCATAGTGATTAACGGCTTGTGAGAAAATAGTAACATAAACACCTATATGTGTCAAGATTAGAAAGGACAGAAACAGTTTTTTACTTGACATTAAAATTAAATTATAGTATATTTGTTTTATATAAAACAGTTTTGTATAAAACTAAATAGGAGATGTTATGGAGCATTTTTATATAGGACGTGAACTAAAAAAAACTTCTCTTTTAATGAAAAGGGCAATGGGGCAAACGATTCGCC
>CAYJGO010000135.1:0-3212 GCA_964369855.1 uncultured Treponemataceae bacterium
AGATAATATAAGCGGAGTAACAGTGTCGGTTATTAGCACTATGCTCAATGTAGGTATTAATTTTTAAGACGCAGTTTGTTTTTGGCAATATTTATTTAGGCATAAGCCAAAGCTATGCTTTTTAAGGCTCTATTACAAATGCTGTGGATAAATATGAGATACCGCGTCAAGCCCGCAATGACAAGGTGGTTGTAAAAAAGGTGATGGGAATGCGGTGCGCATCACGGTATTCCCATCACCACCAAACATCAACGTATTGTCACCCCAAACTGTCTTCCCAAGCTGTCACCCCAAACTTGCTTTGGGGTCTCCTCAAAACCTGTACCCCCAAAGCATTGGCTCTATTATTATGAGATTGCGCATCAAGCCCGCAATTACAAGTTGCGTGCGGCTTTGTCGTTCTGAACTTGATTCAGTATTTTTTGCTTCGTTTTTTTGTTCGCACAAAAAGAATGGAGTGGGAGCGCGAGGGCAAGCCTTCGCACGTAATGTAAATAAGTAACTTAGGACGTTATTGCAAGCAATAATATATATTAGTATGAATAATGTAGGCTAAATAGTTACCCTTTATTATTCGCAAAGCTATAATGTGTTAGTATATAACAATAGACATTGTGTGTGTCTTAAATAAACAATTTAAAGTGTTGCAATAAATAATAACAAAAACTATTATGAATAATGCAGGTTAAAATGTAATTTCGCAACGTAAAAAAATATAATTATGACATTCGACGAGCACCATCACATAGAAAACGATTCGCAATTTAAAAACCTAAATGTGAACAAAGGAGTTGAGAACGTTGAAACAGTAAACTCAGCAGCAGCACAGCGTTTTTTACAGAAAAAACGAAAAATGCCAACCGTAAACGAATTTTTCGACGGCATCAGACAAGGCAATATTACCCTACTCAGTCAGGCAGTTACTTTGGTAGAGAGTTCGCGCCCCGACCATCAGATTATTGCCCAACAAATAATAGAAAAATGCTTGCCTTATGCAGGTAATTCTATCCGCTTGGGTATTACAGGCGTTCCAGGAGCAGGCAAAAGCACTACAATAGAAGCCTTGGGTATGCACATAATTAAGCAAGGCGGAAAGTTAGCCGTATTGGCAATAGACCCAAGTAGCGAACGTTCAAAAGGAAGTATACTTGGCGATAAAACACGAATGGAAGAACTCTCGGCACAGAGCAATGCTTATATTCGTCCTTCGCCTTCGGCAGGCTCGCTTGGTGGAGTAGCACGCAAAACCCGCGAAACAATTATACTTTGCGAAGCAGCTGGTTTCGATACCATATTTATAGAAACAGTGGGAGTGGGGCAGTCCGAAACTGCCGTACACTCTATGGTCGACTTTTTTTTGCTAATAATGATAGCAGGTGCAGGCGACGAACTGCAAGGAATTAAGCGTGGTATAATGGAAATGGCAGATGCAATAGCCATAAACAAAGCCGATGGAAACAATATCCAGCGCGCCAACCTTGCAAAAACTGAATATACTAATGCACTTCATTTGTTTCCGCCAAGCCCGTCGGGATGGGCACCAAGAGTAGAAACATGTTCGGCAATAGAAAAAAACGGGATAAAAGAAATTTGGGATATGGTAAACAAATATATTCAGCTAACTAAGCAGAATGAATATTTCTTTCACCGACGAAACGAGCAATCGCAATATTGGATGTTTGAATCTATAAACGAAAATTTAAAATCGAGCTTTTACAACAATTCCGAAATATTATTGTTAACAGAAAGCTACAAACAGAAAGTATTAAACAACGAAATAAGTTCGTTTGCAGCTGCTCACGAGTTATTAAATCAATATTTTAAAAATATAAATCAATCAAAATAAATAAAAATGAAAAACAAGTTTTTAATAGCTATTGCTGCTCTACTAATAGCAGCTTGTCAACCATCGAGTTACACCATAACTGGCGCAATAGAAGGTGTAGAAGGAAAAGTTTTTTTGCATAACCTTGTAAATGGGCGACCAAGTCCGGTAGATACAGCTGAAATAGTTGATGGAAAATTTACATTTACAGGAACAATTGAAGAGCCTCAGTTATATCTTATTTTTGCCGAGAATAATAATAACCCAATTGTGTTTTTTGGCGAAAATGCTAACATTGAAATAAAAGGCGAAGCCGAAACTTTTCATAATGCAGTGGTTTCGGGCTCAAAAATTACCGATGTGTACAATAATTTCACAAAGGAAATGCCCGGAAAAGAGCGTATAAACGAAATAAATAGAGAATTTCAGCAAGCGTCAACATCGGGAAATACAGAAATGCAACAAGCATTGCGTACCGAAGCTACAGAACTTATGGAGGAGCAAAAAGCTTATTTCATAAACTTTATTAAAACAAATACTAATAGCATAGTATCGGCGTATATGGCAATTCAAGCTGCTGGCGAATTTGAACTCGAAGAATTTAAAACGTTAATTGCCGAATTGGAGGAAAATATTGGTACAAGCCAATACATAAACGAACTAAAAGAAATATTAACAGCTCGCGAAAAAACAGAAGCATCGCAACAAGCTACTAAAATAGGCGCAATAGCACCCGATTTTACATTAGAGTCGGTTGATGGAAAAAAAGTAGCATTATCGTCGTTAAAAGGTAAGTATTTATTTGTAGACTTTTGGGCATCGTGGTGTCGTCCGTGCCGCGAAGAAAATCCTAACGTAGTAAAAGCATACAACAAATATGCTGAAAAAGGTTTTGATGTATTAAGCGTTTCGTTAGATAAAGACAGCGCAGCATGGAAAAAAGCTATTGCTGATGACAAACTAACATGGACACAGCTAATTGACGCTACTGGCGATGTTGCTACAACTTACGGAATTACAGGAATACCGCATACACTATTACTCGATAAAGAAGGTAAAATAATAGCTAAAAACCTTAGAGGAAATGCTCTTGAAGAAAAGCTTAAGGAAATATTTGAGTAAATAACTGTACAGCATATTAAAATCAGAATACACATTTTAAAATATTCAATATCTAATCTTTTTAGGTATTGAATATTTTTTTTGTTAGTGTTTGATAAAAATCTTGAATATGCAAATTTGAGCGTCACGAGGTAGTATTCTCCTCCGCACTTCAGCGTATGCCCCGAAAAATGCAGTGAAGTAGGCGTAAGAAAATAAAGCTGTTTGAGTGCAGCGAGTTCTTTATTTTCCGCCTACGAGCAAAATTTTTCGAGGAGCAGACGGT
>CAYJGO010000136.1:0-3188 GCA_964369855.1 uncultured Treponemataceae bacterium
TAGCATATGCTGGATATTCATCGCTTCGCAGTAATAAAACCGAAACCATTATGCTATATAAATAAAACGGGACATTAATAGCTCGTTTTATTTATAAGCTTAAAATAATATTTTTAACAGTCTCTAAATGTTTTACTACCATTTCTTCTCTTCGACTCATCCCCCTAGAAGTCTCTGTAAAAATATGCATATTACACTTTTTTGCTCGTGTTCCAATTCTATCGTCACACATTACAGTTCTCATTGCTGTAGCAAAACCTTTGCTTTCAAGCTGCTCTTCAGTGTTACCAGCAATTGTAAAAAACACAACATGTTCAAATTTTGGCATAATGCAGTCTTCATAAGCAAAACCTAATGTCCACACTCTATCAAACCAGCCAACGAGCTTTGCTGGTGCTTCTGTCCAAAAGACTGGGTAAATAAAAATTATATTCTTAGCCCTTAGTATTTTTTTTTGCTCTTCAAGTACATCTTTAGGCAGGGAAATTTCCTTTTTATAAAATGCTTCTCGAATATATTCAGACTCTGACATATCTGTAATAAAATTTTGCTCATATAAATCAGAAACTTCATATGTATAATTTTTATCTTCCAATGTTTGAATGGTTTTTTGCAAAACCTCGTAAGTGAAACTTTTTTTACTAGGGTGTACATAAATAATTAATGTGTGCATTCTTATAAAGCCTTTGTGTATATTTCTTTTATTTCTTCAAAGCCTAATACCTTGAAAGAACCAACGGTTCTAGTTCTATTAAATGAGCATTTTTCAGCTAATTTATTAATTTGATCTTGCGATAACTGCAAATTAAGTTGAGATATTCTTGTTGGCATACCAAGCACTCTAAAAAAATTCTCCATTTCATCAATAGTTTGATATGCAGCTTTTTCAATGTTTTCTTCTTGAATATTGAAAATATTTCTTCCAAGTTTTGCAAATCTGGAATAGTCTGTACTGGCAACATAGCGTGCCCAAGAAGGCCAAATTGCAGCTAGACCAGCACCATGAGTAACATCAAACATTCCGCTTAATTCATGCTCAATTTGATGCGTTGCCCAATCGGTTTGGCTGTACCCACATTGTGTTAAATTGTTATGAGATAAACTACCTGCCCACATTACTTCGGCACGTGCTTTATAATCATTTGGACTTTTCTTCAAAATTAAGCCATTTTCAATAGTGTTTTTTATTAAACCCTCCGCAATAAAATCTGTCATGCTACACATATTATTTTTACTTACTGTATCTTTATAAAAATATCTTTCAAGTGTATGCATTATTACATCTACAACACCACTCATTGTTTGCCACTCAGGTAAAGACATCGTTAATTCAGGGTTCAATATTGAAAAGGTGCTCCTAAGTAAATCACTTCCAAAACCTCGTTTAATTAAGCCATTTTCATTTGTTATAACTGTTCTTGCACTCATTTCACTTCCAGCGGCAGCAAGAGTAAGTATACAACCGATCTTAATAACATTTGTTGGTGATAATCCTTTTGTAAAAAAATCCCAAACATCAAAGTCAACACATGAACCAAGAGAAATAGCTTTAGCGGAGTCAATAACACTTCCACCACCTACTGCTAAAATAAAATCTACTGAGTTATTCTTACAAATTTCAATTCCTTTATACACTAAAGATAATAGTGGGTTTGGAACAACTCCTCCCAGCTCAATATAATCAATACCTTCATTATTAAGTGAAGAGAAAACAGTATTCAATAATCCTGATTTTTTTGCACTTTCACCACCATAATGAACTAATACTTTTTTTGAACCTGTTGCTTTAATTAAAGCACCAACTTGGTTTTCTGTATCTTTACCAAAAATAATATTTGTAGGGGTATAATAGTTAAAATTATTCATTTAAGACTCCTTATCCTATTATAGTATAATTTATTTGTCTATTCAATAATAAGAACCAACTATTTGCTGGTTCTTATTATTGAGTATTAGTTACTTTTAATTATTTTGTTTATGATAAAATTAAAATGTTATATTTGCAGGCATTGTAAAAGTACGTGTTCCATATTC
Organism: uncultured Treponemataceae bacterium; assembly: GCA_964369855.1. GTDB lineage: Bacteria > Spirochaetota > Spirochaetia > Treponematales > Treponemataceae > CAYJFX01. The sequence goes on from CAYJGO010000136.1 coordinate 2,035, forward strand.
TTTGTCTAGCATTAATATAGCCTCACTAGAGTTACCTGCAATCTTTAAGCGTCCAATTATGCTCGATACAGTTTTTTCTTCTTCGATTTGTTCTGTAATAAACCACTGAAAAAATCCTTCAGATTTTATATCACCAACTTCTCGTGCTTTTATAAAAATATCAGTTATTGATTTTGTTACATAGCGTTCATGGGCATATGAAGCTTCGAAAATATCAAGTGGTGAGTTCCATTGACCTTCAGGTTTTTTTATGGCTTCAAGTTCCACTGCATAACCTCTATCTTGAATATAATTCATCATATACGCTGCATGAGACATTTCTTCTTTTACTTGAGTTCTCATCCATTGCTCAAAACCTGAGTAACAATTTTCTGAACACCATCCTGCCATAGCTAGATACAAGTAGGCAGAATACAATTCTTTATTAACTTGTTCTTGTACCATTTTAAGTACATCTTGATTCATTTGTGTCTCCTATTTTACGTGTTACTTTTAACTATGTTCGATAAAAGAGATGCATATGTAGCATCTACTTTAATTATGAGGCAAAAAGTTTTATTTGTCAAACACTTTTTTTAAAAAAATATTAAAAAAAGAGTAACAATACCGTTACTCTTTTTAATATTTTTATAGCCAATATCGTGCACCAATACTAAAACCTAAGTCCATGGTATTAAACACATTAAAGGGTACGTCCTGCCCTAAGGGTAAACCAAGGAGTGTTAAAGTTGAAAATTGGTCATTTGTCCAAAACCCAATTACATTTAAGCCTACAGCCAATTCTGTAAAAAGCTCCCATTTTTCCCAACCTGGGCTATCAATAAGCCACGATACACCAACAGGCATACGTATACCTAAATCTAATTTAAAATCTTGCCCTAATAGAAGTCCAACATCGACGCCTGGTCCTAAATAAAAATATGCATCAGCTAAGCTTACTCTACCAAGATATTCTTGAATCATCCAATAATCACCTGTTACACTAATACCAAAGTTACCACTAGAATAACCAAGACCTGCACCAAACATTATTGGAAGGCTCTCTGTTTTACCTGTGAATGATAAACCACTTAGGGTACCTCCTCCTATACTTGCACCAACAGCATCTCCAGTTGAATACTGGGCATGTGCTAAAGTAGGAGTAAGTGTTAGGA
>CAYJGO010000137.1:0-3179 GCA_964369855.1 uncultured Treponemataceae bacterium
CACAATCTATAAAAAAAGAGATCTAGAAATATAAATTATTTCAAGAAGCCTTTTATAATTACGTCCTCGCACTCTTTCATTGTAAGACCCAAAGTTTTAAGTTTATCAACTTGCTCGCCTGCAATGGTTCCGATTGTTGCTTCATGAACCAATCTTGCCTTTACGCTGTTTGCAACTATCTTTGGTACGGCTTCGACCTTGCCATCTTGTTTTATAAGAGCATCACATTCCATATGTGCAAAGCATTTGTTGTTGCCAATCATATCTCCATAAAAAATTTGTTTAGAGCTTTCGGTGGCAACCGATCTGCTGGATAACTTCGCACTACTGTCTTCACCGTTCAATGTTATATGAAATTTGGTTACGGCTTTTTGATCGCCCTTGGTCAAAATCTTTTCTTTGATTACTGTTTTAGATTTATTATTAAGCACTACAACGACCTTTTTATTCACATCGTCAATGCCTTTAAGTTGGTAACTTTCAATAAGAAGTTGCGCCCCATCAGCCACATTAGAGATAAATGAAGAATCAATATAATTCTTACCACGAGACAAAACTTCTCCGCTGTGCCTTTCTATATATGAGACAACAGAGTTTTTACCCACGATAAAGTTATGCGTGCCTGTATGTTTGGAACTGCTTGCTCCGTCATTATGCATTCCGCATCCAGCATAAATTACCACATTGCAATTCTCTCCTATGAAGTAATTATTTACTATTTTTCTTTTGTAACCGGCTTTATCAATTATAATTGGGAAATGAAAAACTTCATTTTTCGTGTTGTCTTTTATATGAAAGGATAATGTATTTTTACCCTGTGGAATTATTCTAAGATTGTCTGTCTCTTTTCTTAAAGCGACCTCATCATTTATTCGCAGATTGTTAATTTCATTGGTCTGCTTGAATTTATCAATGGTGCTTAGTATTTCTTTATGTATTTCTTGCATGATTATAAATCTCCTTTTTCTTCTTTCTGTTTGTCTTGGAAAAATTTCTCTGGTGACATGATATTTTTAACTTCGCCGCTTTCTAATAAAATTATCTCGTCACAGGCTTTAAGAAGTTTCTCTTGATGACTGACAATCATTATTGGAATATTAAGACTTTTAATGCCATTAAATATCTCCAGCAGATTATCAAAGCTCCACAGATCCACACCGGCTTCTGGCTCATCAAATATTATCAGCTTGCTGGCCTTTGCAAGAACGCTAGCCAGTTCAATTCTTTTTAACTCTCCACCGCTTAAAGTGTTGTCCAGTTCTCTATCCATATACTCTCTTGCACATAAACCAACTTTACTTAGCACACCACAAAGCGAGCATCTGTCTATATTACTTTGACCTGCTAGCTCTATTAAATCTTTCACGGTCAATCCCTTGAACTTTACAGGGTTTTGAAATGCAAATGATACGCCTTCTTTGGCTCTGCCCACGGTATCCAATTTTGTTATGTCTTTGCCGCCAAGAATGATTTCACCATCATGTTTTATTAATCCAGCAATACTTTTGCAAAGCGTACTTTTCCCGCTTCCGTTTGCACCCGTTATACCAATAAGTTTGTTCCCCAGTTCTAAGTTTATATTTTTAAGTATCTGTTTCTTTTGAACAGTTACATTTAAGTTTTTTATCTTTAACATGTTTTTCTCCTTTTCTAAAATAATTGTAAGCTAATTGCCATTATAATCATACCAGCAATAAGCCCATAAATCGAAAGATGATGTTCCCCATACTTTCTTGCCGTAGGCAGTAATTCATCAAGACTTATGAAAACCATTATACCAGCTACAATAGCAAATACACAGCCCATAACCACACTACTCATAAATTGCATCAATACAAAGTATCCAATCAATGCGCCCAAAGGCTCGGTCAGTCCAGACAAAAATGAATATAGGAATGCTTTCTTTTTACTGCCTGTTGCGTAATAAATTGGCGTAGAGACAGCAAGCCCTTCTGGTATATTATGAATGGCTATCACAATAGCAAGCGATATGCCGATGCTTGTGTCATCAAGCGCAGACATAAATGTAGCCAAGCCTTCTGGGAAATTATGTATAGCAATTGCCAGTGCGGTAAACATACCCATCTTTAACAGCTTCTTTCTGTCTTTACTTTCCTTTGCCTTTATAAACAAAAATACATCTTTTGAATCTGTTTTCTTGTGTATCAGTTTATCGATCAATGCTATAAAAATCATACCCACAAAAAAGCAAACTAAGGTAACCCACGAAGCCATCTTGTCGCTATATTCATTTGATAAATATTCATTAGCTTTTGGATAGATATCAACAAAGGATACGAACAACATAACCCCCGCTGAAAAACCCAATGCAACCGATAAAAACTTTGTTTTATCTTTCTTTGCGAACAAACCTATCAAACTGCCTATACCCGTGGAAAGACCAGCAAGTGTCGTCAAGGCTAACGCAAACCAAAAATTCTCGTTCATTGAACCCCTTTTAATTGTTAAATAAAAAGTCGTAAATTTCTATAACTGTATAAATGTCTGTTGCTACTTTCTGACTGGCATTATTTATTAAAGAATGGCTCTCATCTTTGCTAAAAGATAAAAGTATTCCTATGTCATATAATAACAATGATAATTGTCTTATAAGCTCCTCTTGATTCGCTTCCCCATAAGTATTTATATTTTTATTATAATTACCTATGCTTAGAAATTCTTCAAAAACATCGCCCTTCATAGTATTAAGAAGTTGCTGCGCTTCCTTGGTATGTTTCTGACAGTTAATTAAATCGCCGTCGTTCATACTTTGGATGCCGCTTATTAAACTTTTAATAACCTGAGCACTTGTTTGAATCGTCTCGAACAATATATCACTGAGCTCGTCGCTCATAACCATTTACAGTTGTTTCCCTTTTAGACTTGTTGTCAACATACCATTATATAGCATTAAAAAATAGCCACTGTCCACTGTTTTATCTTTCCTGATTTGCAATTATAAACCTAATAAAACTACAAGTCCTGAACTTATTAAAGATATTATCAACCCAAATAAACACCCCAGCATAAAGCCCCTAAATTGAAAGAAGTGACTATTATACTCTTCTTTCATATCACACAAAAAAACAGTGTCAAATAAATTATATATTTTGATTTCACCACATTTCTCTTATGTGATATATTGACCTTATGATTAAGGTCAATAATATAGTAAAAAA
>CAYJGO010000138.1:0-3147 GCA_964369855.1 uncultured Treponemataceae bacterium
ATAATCCAACAAAACCAATTGGTAAGTTTATGACTAAAGAAGAAGCCGATAAACTTCTTGCTGAAGGCTACACTGTTGTGGAAGACTCAGGGCGTGGATGGCGTCGTACTGTAGCATCTCCAAAACCTCTTGATATAGTAGAAATTGATGCTATAAAAGTATTGCTCGATGCAGGGCAAATTGCAGTTGCTTCTGGTGGTGGTGGCATCCCTGTTTCTAAAAATGGAAACCATTTAGCAGGGAAGGGTGCTGTAATCGATAAAGATTTTGCGAGTGCAAAAATGGCTGAGCTTTTAGATGCCGATTATCTCATTATTCTTACAGCAGTTGAAAAAGTGTGTATAAACTTTGGAAAGCCAAATCAAGAAACACTTGATAATCTAACCATAGAAAAAGCTCAAGCCTATGTTGATGAAGGACACTTTGCACCTGGTAGTATGCTTCCTAAGGTACAAGCGGGGATGCTTTTTGCATCTTCTAAAAAAGGCAGAAGAACGCTTATTACATTGCTTGAAAAAGCACGAGATGGTATTGCTGGAAAAACGGGAACAGTTATTGAAGGATAATGTATAGTAAAAACCAAAAAAAAAGAATGTTCAGCAAATGGGGATGTACTACATACTGCGTAAGTAGTACATCCTTTTTTTTACTTACCTTCAATGTAATTTTGCTTTATAGACGGAACTTAGAAAGATCTGTGCTCATATTTTGTGCACTTTGTCTATTTTGAATAGCAATATCTTTTGCATCCGTGGCAGCATTCGCAACTTCACTAGCCGCAGCTTCGATTTCATTAATAGCTTCATTAATAGTACGCGTTACATCAGATAGAATTGAAATTTCAGTTACAATTTCTTCTCCACCTCGTAGCATCTCGCTTGATCCATCTCTAACGGCGTTTGTTGCCTCATTTATTTGTTGAACAGCTTGCAATACCTGTGAACTACCTGATGACTGCTCTTGCATAGCATGCATAATAATATCTTCTTGGTTTTTAACAGTTTTTGATAGCTCAAAAATGATATCAAACTGCTTTTGAACTTCTTGGGTGCTTTCAAAAACTGCAGCAATAAGTGATTGTAGACTTAGTAATCTTTCGCTTATTGATTTTCCTTGTAGGTTTGAATCCTCAGCAAGCTTTCTGATTTCATCAGCAACAACAGCAAAGCCTTTTCCCACATCACCTGCGTGGGCAGCTTCAATTGCTGCATTCATTGCCAGTAAGTTTGTTTGGCTTGCAATATTTTGAATAACGGCACTTGCCTCAACCAATCCTGCTGATTCTTCCATTATTTTTCCAGAGCTTCCAACTGCCTCGCGTACTTTTTGTAGGCCAAGCTCTGATGCTGAGCCTAAATCATTGACGCTGACTGCGTTTTTGTCAAGAATTTCAGTTACAGATTTAATGTTTGCCACCATTTCCTCTATAGAGGCTGATGATTCAGTTACACTGCAAGATTGAGAGACGATGTTTTCATCTAAGCCTTTTATTCCATTCATTATTTGTAATACTGTTGCGTGGGCTTCTTCAACACCTGCGGATTGGCTTATTATTTGTTCTTTAACAGAATTTATAGATCGCGAAATTTGTTCAATTGCTGCCGCAGCGCCATTTACATTTTCAGATAAAGTTTCTGCTACCTGTTCAGACTTTGTTGATGATCCCCTAAACCCCTTGAAAAGGCCTTTTGTTTCAATAAAAAACATGTTTAAGTTATTTGCAAGTATACCTAGTTCGTCTCTGCTTTCAGCATAAAATTTTTCTGCAGTGTAATCATGCCTTTCAAGAGCTCCTGCAAAAGATTGCATTTTCTTGATTCTTGCCGTTATTTGTGCAACGAAAACTGTATAATTTGCTATCCCAAATAGAAGCGCAAATAGTGAATTGGCTAAACTATACTTTAAAAAAACTTCCATTACACTTAAGTTTTCATGTGGAATGAAAAATGGGGCTAAAATTAAAAATACAATTCCAGTCATGCACATAAAAGCTGTGATTATTCCTTTTGGAATCATTGGTAGTGGAATGTACTCATCTAATAAGAGGACAGTACTTGAAACCCATTTATCAAAATAGTACAGGTATGTTATGCCAAAGAAATATGAGAAAACGAAGAAATCTCCAAGTATCATCATAAGAATAGGTATGGAATAAATTTGTTCGCCAAAACTATTTGCTAAATATACAATCATTACCCAGTTAAGAATACCAAAGAGGTTTGTAGAAAGAAGAACAAACATTGTATTTGTTTTTGCAGCTTTGTTGGCGGCAATAAGCGTTTCCTGTGAGTTCCCTGATTCAGCATGCATTTTTATGGTTTTTAGTGTTCGAAAAAAAACAATTGAAAATATTATACCGAATAATACAATAAACCCGATGTAAATTGGGCTTGTTATAACTAAATGTTCAAATTCTGCTCCGTATATGTCGGTTGTGATACCTTGTAGCCAAAATAATACGATTGGAACAAACAATGAAAGATAAGTAAATAAAATTGCTCGATTTAGACTTCGATTGTCATTTGATTTTTGCGCACCAGCACTAGTAACATCCATAAAAATCCTCTCAAAAATTTAGTAGTAATTTATTATAACACAATAGTGATAAATGTAACAAGATGATAAATCAAAAACATGACTATAAATTGTGTAGGTTTCCTCGCAACATTATTATCAGTAAATTAATTCTAAAAAAAGAGATTTCTACTTGACAAAAATATGCAATATCTATATAGTAGTAAGACACCTCATTTTCAATAGGCGGTATGCCTGTGGACTGGTGTGTTTGCCTCTATAGCTCAGTCGGTAGAGCGCAACCATGGTAAGGTTGAGGTCATCAGTTCGATTCTGATTGGAGGCTCTATTTCTAAGTAGGAGAAAGATATGGCAAAGAAAGCAAAAACAGCGGTTGAAATTATAGCTCTGCAATGTTCAGGTTGTAAGCGCAAAAATTACACAACATACAAAAATCGCAAAAATATACAAGGGAAATTGGAAAAAAACAAATTTTGTCCATTTTGTAGAAAGCATATTCTTCATAAAGAAACAAAGGCTAAATAATTACATTGGTTATATGGCGAAAATTTCGCTAGATATATATTTAGGTCAGTAGCTCTAATGGTAGAGCGTCGGTCTCCAAAACCGAAT
>CAYJGO010000139.1:0-3129 GCA_964369855.1 uncultured Treponemataceae bacterium
TAGATTGAAAACAAAGGAGAAAATGAGGATGCTTAGGTTACCAGTTCAATATACAGCAGATGAGAAAGCAAATCTAATTATTCAAAAACATATTACGAATCAAATCTTGGAACTAATGAAGGTTGTAATGGTTAATTGTGATATGGATACGGAGAATTTTGATGAACAGGATGAAATATTTCTTGATTACGTGGAGAGTTATTTTCCATTGAATTATCCATCAGATAAAATGGCAGAGACATTTTATGGGTTTTATCATTTGTTGAAAAGTGAAGAAGAGTTTGTTCCCAAGCTTGCTATGGAATACCTCATGGCAGAACTATTGTGTAGTCATATTGAATTCAGCGAAGATGCAGGGCTATCTCTAGAAGTGCCTATTGAAAATGAGAGAGAATACGTACTGAGTATAATAGTGAGTGAGTTGGATTTGAAGGGGTTACGAGAAGAGGTGGCTTGTGAGGTCAATCAATACCTAAGTCAGTTTGAAAACCTTAGAGAATATACGGAAACTTGTTTTTGGGATACAGATTATGAATTATTAAATCAATACAGTGAAGAGCAATTATTAGAATCAGAAGCAAATGATACATTAGGAATAGGGTTAGAAGCAAAAGAAAGATTTATTATACCTGCAAAATGGGTGGAATAGATCTAGATAGCAGAAAGAAGATGTCAGGCTGAGGGGGGCAAGGGAAATGAAAAGGTGAAAGATGAAAACTACAACAGGTACTCAAAGAGAAACTATATACTTATGAAAAAAAGCGAAAGAAGAGAATGAGCAGAAGATTAAACATAATTATATATTAAATTGGGATAATTAAACATCTAAATAGTGGTTTGGATAAAATAATTATAAGTTAATTATAAGTTAATGAGTCAATGATATTGAAATAAACATAAAAAAATGGTAGAATATTTCGTAAAATATTTATAAGAAATGGATAGTCAATATGGATAATCTAAAGATTGAAGTGAATCAGAAAATAAATCTGTTGGTAAAAGATGTTCAACAAATTATAGATATTCAATTCAAAGTATTGAATGGAGAAACTAATAGCTATTGTATTGATTTTTCTAATTCGAAATTTATTAATGCAGCTGTAGCTGTTTTGATAGGTACGTTGCCTATATACGCAGACCTTCTAGAGAAAAAAGTAGTATTTAACTTTGCCAAAGATAAGCATCCGATATTAGAATTCTTCAAAAGTGTTGGAATATATGATTTTTATGTTAATCGTGGGTCTGAACCTCAATATGTTAAACAGAAGGCTTTGCCCTTTGGGAAAATAGATAATGAAGATAAGATGGAGCACTATACAGATAAAATTATGGAATTAGCTCCCATAAAGATTAATGAAAGTGCTAGTTCCGTTTTAGCATCCTACTTTTTTGAAATCTATCAAAATAGCTTTACTCACTCTGGAAGTGAAATTGATGTATTTTCATGTGGGTATTGGATGAGAGAAAAATTAGTCTTCTCAATTTACGATATGGGAATAGGTATACCACAAAATGTCAAACAAAAATTAGGAGGACAAATATCCTCGAAGGAATGTGTTGAGTGGGCATTTGAAGAGGGGACGACAACTCTTGATGAAAAAATAGTAACTAGGGGATTGGGATTAAATCGGTTAGAAAAATTCGTATTATTAAATGGAGGGGAGTTATATCTTTATTCAGATGATATATGCTATACTATAAAGGATAAAGGGAAAAAAATCACTGAATTAAATCCACCGATAAAAGGAACACTAATTATAATAAATATTAGGGCGGATGCCGAGCATGAATATATAATTAATGATGAGAAGGAGAATTAAAATGAAGAAGATTGTAGTTAGAGATTTATTTTCAAGTGCATTTTCAGAAAGCAAAGCGATGATACTGAAAAATAAAATGATTACAGACTTAAAAACAGAGAAGAAAATAGAGGTCGATTTCACAGGAATTACGAAGTTTACTACATTGTTTTTTAATTTTAGCACAGGTGCTATATTAGCGTCATTAGGGCCTGAAGAATATGACAGAAGAATCATTCTTATAGGTCTGTCGGAATTAGGGCAAAGCACCTATAAAAGCTCTTACGAGAATGCAAAAAGCAAATATTCGCCTGACAAGGAAAATGAAATTTTAGAAATAATAAACAATCCAAAAGAATAGGAGGCAATAATGAACTCAGTAATACATGATATCAGAACTATTGATGTTCAAAATATTAATAAAGAACAAATTTTTGCATTAGATACAAATATTTTATATTGGATACATTACTCAAAAGCAAGTGCACCGAATTTGAGAGCAAGAGCATATCAGGTCTCTGAGTATTCAAATTTTATTGAGAAGTTATTGGAGAATGGTAATAGATTGGTTACAACCGTTTTAAATATAAGTGAACTTGCACATGTGGTAGAAAATAGTGAGTTTAGACTTTATAATGCTTTAAATGGTATCAAATTGAAAAAAAAAGAATTTAGAAATTTGAGTGAGAAGAGACATGATTACCAAAATGAAATGAAAACTATTATGTTGCAATTAAGAGAAACTTATAAGGAACAAATTCAAGTTATAAAAATTGATGAGGAGATAATATCAGAATTCGTAAATCAAATTGGTGAAAATTCATGTGATATATTTGACTATGTTATTATTGAGCGCTTAAAAGAAAAAAAAATCACGAACTTTGTATCCGATGACAAAGATTTTATAAAGATAGATGGGATTAACTTATATACCACTTCTGAATAAGAGTAAAGTACCTATGTATTGTGTGACAAGGGTACTTTTTTGTTAGTAAAAGATTGACATTTTACGCTTGTGCGTTATAATGAGAATATAGATAGCCTTAAAAGAAGAGGTGCATTATGATTGGTTATATTACAGCTAAGGATGCTGCAGAGAAATGGAATATGCCCGTTCGAAGTGTACAAGGATTATGTGCATCAGGTAGAATAGAAGGGGCTATGAAATTTGGCAGCTTATGGGCAATTCCAGAACAAACAGAGAAACCTCAAGATGGACGAGTTGTTTCCGGAGCTTATAGGAATTGGAGAAAGAAATCTGACAAAAGTTCAATGGTGTAGTAGTGTATCACGGGATTTGAAGTCGTGATACAAATATGATACATATTAT
>CAYJGO010000140.1:0-3100 GCA_964369855.1 uncultured Treponemataceae bacterium
TTGGGCTTTTAAGGTCATAATCCTCTATTCGCAGCTTTCGTGCTACATCTGCGGCCGTTGACGGTATAAGTTGTGTTAATCCTACTGCTCCTGCTGAAGAAAACACATCATGATCAAAAAAACTTTCACTTCGAATAATAGCATATATTATATATTCTTCTAAATCATACACCTCTGAAACCTGTAAAACATAAGCAGAATAATATCGTGGATAAAGCAATTTCATATTTTCTACAGTAATATCTACATCCTTTTGTGAAAATGCTCGCGAGGCAACTCTCAATGATTCAGGGAAATAATTTGCTGAGTAGTTATTTTCAATAGTAGGATTATTTACCTGTGATAGGGCTTCGCTTAGTTCTATTGCACCCTCTACATTTATATAATCACTGTTTTGAATATATTTTGTATATATTCCTTCTTCATACCCTCGCAACACTGATTCTTTTAATATATAAGCAAATGTTTCATCATTATTTATTTCAGTATCTGTTGTTGCTTTTAATGTTTCTCGCAAAAGTTTTTCTGAAGAAATACTAAGCCGTGATGCTGAAAGTATTCGATAGTATAAACTTCCTTCACTCGCTTCATACGCCTGCTCAAATAAATCATGTATTATTGTAGCTTTATCTGCATTTAAATCCTCTTCAATCTGAACAAAATTTTCTTCAATTAGTCTGGCAGAAATATATGCATATTTAGAAAGACTAACTGGAGACATATATTCTTTCAGCTGGTCATAAACACCATAAAACCCTCTATAATTTTCATCTTCAATTAAATGGTAAGCCAGTGTTTCTAATAAATCATCAAAATAAAACGCATCATTCCATAAAGGTGCAAATTCTTGTAGCGCGCTAATACTTGTTCGAGGAGATGTATCATATACTTCTGATAAGTAATACCAAAGGGCATTATCATACTGACTTCCTTCTTGGGCTGAATTCATTGCATTTTCAAATTCTTTTAGTGCGTTTTCTGTATTTCCTGACCCAGAGCGCGAATATAACCTACCAGAATAAAAATGTGCTAAAAAAGATTCTTCTGACTTTTCGGGGTATATACTAGCAGCTTGTTCAAAAATCTGTGCATACTTTAGTTGATTTGATGAACCATATAAAAAAGCCCTTCCTAAAGCTGACAAATAAATGGGTGTTACTTTTTCAAAAAAATCATTTGTATTTTCGCTGTCATACTCATTTGAATCAACTACCGTTGCTACAGCTCTTCCATAGTATCTTGTGTAGACATCTTTTTGTACATTATTTGTTGTTAGCGCAAACTGATTAATTGATAAAGGGTTGCTTTCTAAAAATGATGTGTAATCTTCACTTTCAAAAAAATTTAACTTCTCTCTGGAAAAAGGATATTCTACTATCCAACTTTCAATTTCCTTTCCGACATCTTTATCTTGTAAGTTAATCATCGCAATTAATTTATAATAAATTAATATATCATCGCTCATTTTGTATAACGGCTCTGATTCAAGAGTAACATCACTTTGTCGTTTTAATTTATTCTCTGTAATTTTAAGTATTTCTAAATACTCTTTTTTTTCTAATAGTAAAGGGAGGAGTTCTTCAGTTGCTAAATATGAAAGCGTCAAATCTTCATTATTTGACAGCTTGCTTAAATTACGTATTCCACTTTCTTTGTTATCTTTTGAAATATTTTCTAGAGCCTCAAAGTATACATCTGCATGTTCAAAATCCTTTCCAGATGAACATGAAAAAAGAAATATCATATTGAAGAAAAGAAAAAGAACTATAAGTTGTTTCATATGTACTACTGACCCATTATCACTGAGGTGGTATAGTTATATATGTTCCAGCTATTATATGATCTGGGTTACTTATTCCATTTGCGTCTGCAATCGATGTGTACAACCAAGGGTTTCTATAATAAGTGTCACTTAGATCCCACAAGGTATCACCCCATACAAGTTTATATTGAATTGCATTTCCAATTACTTTTGGATCAGGTTCAGGCTTTACGGGTATAATTTCTTCTTCTTCTATTACCTCAATAGTATTTTCTTCTTCTGTTGGTGGAGGTGGAACATCCTTTCCTGCTATAATGTCTTCTGCTTTTTGTTGCTCAAACACTTGCGGAGGTTCAACGGTCACAACATTATTGACGACTGATGCCTTCTCCGCCGGCCATGCTCCGAATGCAAAGGCGAGAATTACTGCTATTATACAAACAAACGCACAGGCAATACAAACAATCATTGGGAGGGAATATCTGCCTCGTGATCTCTTTTTCTCAATATCTGCTTTTAATTTTTTATCGTATAGAGGAGGCACAAATGATGATGTATTGTGTTCTGTCTCTTGTGAACCATGTTCCGCATACTGTACTTTCCCTACGTCAAAAGATGTATCTTCAAAATCATTTAGATTCCCATCGTCTAAACCGAGACTATCTGAATCGCTATTAAAATCGTCATTTAAATCTAGAGATGAAGAAAAATCGTCTGTCATATCAAATGAGGCTAGATCTTCACTTGGCATATCTAATCCAAGTCCATCTGACCCCATATCTATGTCAGCTTCATCAGAAAGTCCAGTTGAAAAATCATCTGCTAAATCTAGAGATGCATCATCATTCTCTATTGAAAAGTCATCTGTTGTATTTAAATCATCTGAAAATGAATATGGTTCTTCTTCCTCCAACGAAAGATCACTTAAATCCATAGAAGCTTCTTCACTTGGAATACCAAAACTATCGCTTAAATCATCAGCTTCAGGAAATGTAAAGTCATCACTTGAAAGTGCTTCTTCTGTATCACCAGTTATTCCACTTAAGTCTTCTGTGCCTATTGAAAAGTCATCGCTCAATTCTTCTGTTTCTGGAAATGTAAAATCATCACTTGAAAGTGCGTCTTCTGTATCACCGGTTATTCCACTTAAGTCTTCCGCTCCTATTGAAAAGTCATCGCTCAATTCTTCTGTTTCTGGAAATGCAAAATCGTCACTTGAAAGTGCGTCTTCTGTATCACCGGTTATTCCACTTAAGTCTTCTGTGCCTATTGAAAAGTCATCGCTTAATTCTTCTGTTTCTGGAAATGTAAAATCATCACTTGAAAGTGCGTCTTCTG
>CAYJGO010000141.1:0-2992 GCA_964369855.1 uncultured Treponemataceae bacterium
GAGTTGAAATATTTTGAATAGGTGAGCTTCATATTTATATAATTTCGACCTGAGTTCTTCCTGTGTCATTTGAGAGTTTCTTTTTTAGGAGCAATTGTATTTACCCTTAAAATGATAATTTAGCTTATCATTCAAAGACAGTTATCATGACAAAATAACTCCAGTTGCTATGAACAGAAATGGTTATTCTGTCCATAGCAACTTATTTCACTGTTCTTAATTCCCGTGTACCTATGACGCTAGCCATGAAAAGCTAACTTGTCCATTTAACTTCTTGGAAAAAAAGTGCCTAAAATTTCATTTTAATGGGTGAAAAAAGCACCCCCAAAGGCGCTTTTACTCACCCGTGCACAAAAAACCTGATTTTTTAGTATAATTTTCTCTTAAAGAAATCTGGATGTAGCACCACACGTTTTCCTTTTTCAGCATTATCCAAGATGATAACTATATTATTCAAAGCAAGACGGGTAAGAGCGTAGTCAAATCGTTCTCCTTTAAATCCTACGCGACTACTTAGCTTTGTTGTGTCAATGCCTTCTTTTAAGATCTTGCGTTCACCAACATGAGTGTTAATAGCTTGTAAGTTATCAATAATAACAATGGCATCACTATATGCTTGTGCTCCCCAAGGGACACATGCATATTGAATATGAGGAATTAGATAATCACAAATTAAGCAAGCGGTTTTCATCGATTCAAGGGTTATATCAGCTTCGTGAGGAATACGATTTGTTAAGGCATGAATGCTTAAAGCAAGTCGTACTGCCTTTCCGTGTAATTTTCCTAAAGCGGCCTTGGCATGTGGACTCACATACGGAATTACATTGCGCTGAATAAGCGAATGAAAATATTCTACTTCTAGCTTTGCCTCGGGTGTGAGTTTTACACAAAATTTTTCGGCATCAGCATCTTGTGTAAAATATAGTTGTAGTAACCGTAAAATAGCTTCATTGTAAGTTTCACCGTCAAAGTAATTAATATATCCATTCGATGTTAGTACCATTGTTGCTGCATCAAGGCTGTTGCTTTGTAATTTGGTTTTTTCTATTTCATAATCAATATATTGTGAACCGTGAAAAACCGGCATGAATCTTGCTGTAGCTCCAGTTTCATTAGCATCATTATTGTTATAAAAATTTCTGGCTATTGTGGGCTGTACAAAGCTTATTATGGATAACGTTGGATTTTTTAAGCTTATGTTCCCCCTGCCGCTTACTTCTTCGTATGCTTCTTGATCATGAAGTCGGTTGAAAAGTTTTCCGAAGTTACCTTTTTTCATTAAAGAACTTCCAAATAATCCACCTTCGGCAGATATGGAGCATCCACTTTCGCCTTGGCCAGCTAGGGTTTTTCCAAGCTGATACGAAGTTGCGCCATCAATTAATCCTGTGCAATTGACGAGAGGTGGCAATTCTTGTTTGCGCAAATTAATTTTACCTTTGTAAAAAGAAATTTTTTCTTCAAGTTCTGATTCCATTTCGTCATAATCTATCTCATAATTTTGATTTTTTTTAATAATAGATTGGATTTTTGATTTTTGACTTTCGTTTATTGCTTGGATAGTCTCATTTTGTATCTCTCGTTCAAGATTTCTTTCAGCAGATTCTTTTTGTTTTATTGCAAAAAATTCTTCAAAAGGAACACGTAAAAGATTAATTAAGGGGGATTTACGAGTACTTGGTTCAGATACCTGTAACGTCATGAGCACGGCAGTTTCATTCCAATTGTCTTTCACGTGAACCCTACACCGTCCCCATAGAGTCGAAATTATTGCTGTTAAAACTTGAATAACTATACCAATAACGTTAAATTCTGTGCCTTTAACTACCTCTGCAGCGATTCTTTCCAATTTTTCATTAAGAAGTATTTTGCGTGTTGAATCGGTTATAGGATTATTTTCTAAGGGGACAAGATAACTCCGATTGAGGAGTCTATACGCCTCATCTACATCTTGAGCAAGGGCAAAGTCATGAAAGTTATGCTCAAAGTTTTTTTGAATACTATATTGCTGGTTGTATGTGTTCATTCTTTGAAAATCATCATTTAAAAAAATTCCACGTGATGAAGGTACGTTTCTCATGTTATACTCCTAAACGCTTGAGGAGTCTCAACTCCTCAAGCGATATGTTAAAAATTAAAGATTTGTATGGTCAAAATTGTCACTGCCAAAAGGTGTAATTAAAAAACCACCAACTGTTCGTTCTATCTTAAGAAAGGAAACATCATCTTCTATATCTAACATCCTAATGTCTTTCAGTTTAGAGCCGGCTCGAATGATTTCATATGTAGGCTTTGGCCAACTGGCTATTTCATCAATATTTTCCTGCACAATCTCAGAATAAAGCGTATGAGCAAAATCGTATGAAATTTTGCATAGTTCAGGAATTGCTGATAAAGGCACGCCCTCTAACAGATGCAATAGCACAGCGTTCTTAACGTCATCACGTTCATGATCTTTAAGCTTAGTGACCTTTGCAGAACCACCAGCACTTTCACTGTTTCCCCAAGGAGTTATGTTCACAACGTCATCAGAATTTTCTAATTTAACGAAAGTGGCTTCCTTTGCTATTTTAAACATGGCAATGGCTTTGAGCTTTGCGCCAGCTTTGATTACTTCATAGCAAGGCTTCACCCAAGTTATCATTTCATCACTGTGCTCAAGAACAATTTCTGAGTATAGCTTTCTAGATAAAGCTTCACTAATAGCACAATAATGGGGAATAGCAGTCAAAGGCGTTCCCTGTGATATTAGGGATTTTATGCGATCCTTTAGTGCATTGCGTTCTCTAGCTGAAGGTTTTGTAGTTGTCTTTGACTCTTGACTCATAGCGTTTTTCCTTTGTTATTGGATATCGGATTATGACGGGCAATGTCAGCATTTAGCCATGATAAAAAATTGTCGCGAATAATCGCAACCTTTCTCGTACTTACCTTGACAAAGCAATCTTCTGGTATTTCTCCGCGAGATCGGCGATTTTGGATTGTGCGCCAT
>CAYJGO010000142.1:0-1124 GCA_964369855.1 uncultured Treponemataceae bacterium
GATAGCCAGTATGAGGCATTTAAGAAAATTCGGATAATAATAAATATCGTTATGGCTATTATTTGTGTAATTTCAGGTTATCTAGCTCGCTACTTATTTAAACGTATTTCCAATCCCCATTTTAAAGATATGTATAATACAGATTCCCTTACAAAACTTAAAAACCGAAATGCTTTTGATACAGATGTATACAATTCAATTCAAGTACAGCGCATAGAAGGTGTTGTTCTTGTAATTACCGATTTAAATGGGCTAAAGCCTGTTAATGATAAGTACGGTCACAAAATGGGTGATTTCTATATTGAATCGTGTGCAAAGGCACTAATAATTGATGAAATGAGTTATTGTGTTGTGTATAGAATTGGCGGAGATGAGTTTGCTACAATTATTCCTGCGACTTATAGTGAAACTGCTGATATTTATTTGCAGAAGGTACAAGAAAAACTTACTATGCTTTGCAACGATAAACTTTCGTCTGCATCAATCTCTATGGGATATGCAGTGTGCAAAGGTCAAACTCTTTCCGATTGGGAAAAAGTGTATAAAGAAGCTGATGAAGCTATGTATAATGCTAAGCGTTCCTATTACAAAAATAATAAAACATTAGACGAAAGAAAATAATTTTTTATATAGGGAACGATAAATGAAAACTACAAAATCTTCAAAAGCTAAACAACTTAAGAAATTGCTTGATGGTGAATTACGTCAACATAATAGTTCTTTTATAGTTTTTAGCA
Source organism: uncultured Treponemataceae bacterium (assembly GCA_964369855.1). Classification (GTDB taxonomy): domain Bacteria; phylum Spirochaetota; class Spirochaetia; order Treponematales; family Treponemataceae; genus CAYJFX01. Next base: position 738 of record CAYJGO010000142.1, read on the forward strand.
TTTTACGTTTTTTTGTAATTGCTACAATGGTTCGACAATTCTTTTTGGGTAACTATGAAAGTGTGTTCTTTTGTCTTTTAACCTTAGCTCTTTTTTACATTCCAAGTTGGATAAAAATGAAAGCTTCCATCGATTTACCACCGGCACTTGAAATTACCATTTTTTGTTTTATTTATGCTGCTGAAATTTTAGGTGAAATTAATGCTTTTTACGTATTAATTCCAGGGTGGGATACCATGCTACATACTCTTAACGGTTTTTTAGCAGCTGCGGTAGGTTTTTCCCTCGTAGTTATTCTTAACAATAATGAAAGATTAAGCTTTGAACTTTCTCCGATTTTCATGGCGTTGACAGCTTTTTGTTTTTCTATGACCGTTGCGGTAGTTT
>CAYJGO010000142.1:1134-2970 GCA_964369855.1 uncultured Treponemataceae bacterium
TTTTGAATTTGCAATGGATTATTTTTTTCATTTCGACATGCAAAAAGACACAGTAATTCATACAATTAATACGGTTATGCTCGATGAAACACTTTCAAATAAGGTGGTGACCATTAATAACATCCATGAAATACTTGTCAACGGCGAAAAATTAGGCCTCGGTGGCTACCTAGATATAGGTCTTTTTGACACCATGAAAGATATGATTGTAAACTTCATTGGTGCGGTAGTATTTTCAATTTGTGGATATTTTTATACAAAGTCAAAAGGATACAAGCGAACAATTGCACAAAACTTTGTTCCTTCTCGAAAAAGTAGGGAAGAGGGGTAGCAAATTTTAGAAAGTTTTAGATAGATTCAATTGATAATTTACCAAGCTGTCTTTACAGAGCGTAAAGGCAGCTTTTTTGCAGCTCTATCACCAGCACTTACAACAAATCCTTTATTTTTACAACATATTCCATGCCTTCATCGTAGTCATACGCTTCAATGCTTGTTTTTATGCCGTTAAGATATTCAGAAAAAGGTTCTTCCCACTCATATATGCAAAGCTCGCTAAGAATACTTTCAATTTCTGGTAAGTCAACACAATCAATTGCCTCAGATAGGGGATCAATTCTTTCTTTAATTAAAGATGTTTGCCCTTCGCCTTTGCTCTTTTGTACCTCTTTTCTTTCGGCTAAGTATTCTTGTAGTGCACTTATAAGTTTGTGAAAGTCTGTTAAAAACTCTTCTACATTGTCATCAATAAAAATCCAATCATCATTGCTACTAGCATTTTCAAGAGCAAATGCTTTTGAGGATAAATCTAAGGCCCCAATAGATGCAGAGGCACTTTTAATTGCGTGAACTTCTGTTTTAAATGCCATTAGGTCTCTACTCATATGAAGTGTTCTAATAAAGGAGTGTTTTTTTAATCCGTCAGTATAGTATGTACCTAAAATATCTAAATAACTTTCGTAATTTCCGCCTATGGATTGTATTCCTTTAGCAATATCAATTCCTGCTATTTCTCCATATTCTTGAGTATGTTTTTTTACTTCTTCATTTTCGTTAATTGGAATTTGCATTTCTTCCGGAAGCCACTTTGCAAGAACGGTGTTTAGTTTTCTCATTTCAATTGGCTTTTCAAGGAAGTCGTTCATGCCTTCTTTTATGAACAAGTCTCTAATACCAATAATGGCATTAGCGGTAAGTGCAACTATAGGAAGGTTTTGGTAATAATCGCCTTCAAGTTTTCGAATCGCGATAGTTGCATCAATACCATCCATTTCGGGCATCATATGATCCATAAATACAAGATCAAAGTGTTCTGCTTGTATTTTTTCAAGTGCAATTAAACCATTTTCTGCTGTTTCGATGGTAAACTCATATGGTTCCATAAGACCCTTTGCAACTTTTAAATTTACGTAGTTATCATCAACTACAAGAATCTTTGCCGTTGGTGCTTTGAATCGGTTTTTTTCTGCACGTTGGAATTGCATAGAGTAAGTATTGTTTAAAGCAGCAGCTACTTGCATACAGTTTGTTGGAAGTATAAGCGTGTATACATTTTCGATAAATTTTGCATTTTGGGTTTGTGTGTACATTACAATTTTTGACTTAGTGGATTGTTTTGCCACTAATTGTTGAACTTTTGGCAAGTGAAGAGAAGATGTAAATACAAAATCAAAGTAATTTTCTTGAAGATTTTCAAATAATTCAGATTGATTTGTACACGAAACACACTCTGAGCCAAGATTTTCAAGAGCAAGTGTAATATACTGAACATATAATTCTCTTGATTCATAAAGAAGAACTTTTTTCTTTTCGGGTACATGTGCAATAGGTTCGTAT
>CAYJGO010000143.1:0-2956 GCA_964369855.1 uncultured Treponemataceae bacterium
TTTTTCCTATTTCAAAAACCTTATGCGGGTACGGAGCGTTTCCAGAAACAGCTTCAGCACTCAATAATGATGGTATAATAGAAGGGCGAACAAATTGGAAGTTTTCAGTCATTGGATTTGAAATCTCAATAACATCGCTTCCATCAATGTTCATCCTTTCAATAAAATCTTTTCCAGAACCCAAGTAGTTAAAAATCATTTCTTGGTAACCTAGTCCAACCATAAGCGTTTTTGCTTTTCGACTAAATGTTGTAAGTGGCAAAAGGCGTCCAATGGTAAAGTCATTTGGCTTTTCTGGTGGAAAAGATGAAAGCTCGTTTCCAATCATAACATCTTCAATAATATCTACTTCATGCAAAAAGTCATTCCTATAAGGAGGAGGAACAATAGTAATAACACCATCTTCAACAGAAGCAAAAACACCCATTCGTGAAAGGGCTATCAGAATTTTTTCTTCTGAAAAACACTCTCCTAAAAGCTTTTCAACAGCATCAAATGTTGTTTTTACGGGCTTTTGGAAATAAAATGGCGTAACTATTTCTTTTACTATTCCGTTATCATACGGGTGTTTCACCAAACACGGTAAAATAGTATAACCTGCATCTGCAAAATCACAAGCCACAATCATAGTTGCCAACAATAAAGAAGGCATATCAGTACCAGTCATTTCAACCAAAAGGTCTGAATCACCAACTTGTACGGCACCCAAACTAGCAGAGTTAATAATTGGAGCCATCGATAATACTTCATCTTTTGAGTCAATTAAAAGCGGAAAAAGTTTTTCATTTTGAAGTATGTGACCGTATTCTTTACCTTTAGGATGATCACTTAAAATTTCTCGGCAGGTCATTGGTTCTTCACACGCTAGCGGCACAAAAGAAGTTTTATCTGGATCTACTGCTGTGTAATGTATAGGCCATGTTATATTTGCATCCCTGTATATCCCCATAGAAATAGAACGTCTTTTTCGTCCATAATTCCAACAAAGTTTTTCTTGCGTTTGAATAATATCTAATAACATAGGCTCATCAATTGGCTTCCCAGAAATAACAAAGGCTGTCATGAAGGGACGAATGTTTTCAAGTTTTGCATCTACGTGAACTACTCTTTCCCCATAGCTACAGCTTTTATCAAATGTTGACAGGAATGATTCATATATGTTTTCAACAGCTCTACTTTCTTTTATAGAATGATTTTTTAATAAGCGAGCAAGCCCCGTTGTAGACCAAAGGTCAGGCCTATTTGTATCATTGAGTTCAATTTTTATGGTCCTTTCATTTTCAGAAAGAGACATGTCAGGAGTTTCGTCAAGTTCTGCTTTTGCACATGTTAAACGATCTTCTAATATATCGTATGAGTATTTTTCTCCGATTAAATTAAATAAAAGTTTTTCGTTCACTTCAATTTTTGGCATTATTCCTCCAGGCAACTCAAAATAAGTTATAATAATTTGCATTATAACAAAAAATGTTTTCATTGTCTATCATTTTATAAAAACAGCTCTTTCTCCTAAGCGACAACCATAACTATAATACATATTCTAAAACTCTCTCATTCTTACTTGACGAGAAGGGCTTCATTCAGTATGCTAGAAATATGAAGATTTGGATAAAATATTTACTTGGTACCGTTTTCGGTTTAATTTTGGCGTTATTTTTACCTTTTAATACTGAAGAAGGTAAGAATCTTTTAGCTTTTTTCACTGAATTGTCAATTAGAATGGGTCGCTATTTTTTAGTACCTGTAATTTTCTTCAGTATGACTGTGGCGGTTTCAAAGTTACGCTCTAAAAGAAAATTAATAAAAACTGGTTTTTTTGCATTTGTAATAGGCTTAGGTGTTACCGTTTTAGTAGTATCAATAGGAATTACATCTGCATTAATTATTAATCTACCGAGAATCCCAATATCAGGTGAAAACACATCTCAAATTGTTTCATCCCAAATAGCTGAACACATACTTATGCTTTTCCCGTACAACGGTATTGAAGGTCTTTTCAATGGTATTTTTTTGGTGCCAGTATTTATCCTTGCGGGGTTTGCAGGAGCTAGTTTTTCGTCTGACCCAATTAGAGCAAAAACTGCCTTTTCAGTTTTTGAATCTCTGTCACGTATTAGCTACTCAATTTTAAGTTTTTTTATTGACTTACTTTCAGTTGGAGTTATTGCCATATCTTGTACATGGTTTATCACATTTTTCGATATATTAAGCACAGGTGCCTACACAGGTTTAATAATTCTACTCGCTGTTGACACTTTTATAATAATCTGCGGTCTTCTTCCTCTCCTATTGCGACTATTTTCAAAAAAATCAAAACCTTTTAAGGTTTTGTACGCTTGCCTTAGTCCTATTATCCTATCATTATTTTCAGGAGATGCAAATCTAGCCCTTGCTTCTAGCATTCGCCACGGAAAAGATAGCTTAGGAATTCAGCGAAAAATGGGGGCTTCCTTTCTTCCCTTTTTCTCAGCCTTTGTTCGAAGCGGCTCTGGTTTAGTTGTTGCAGTTTCTTTTATAGCAGTATGGAGATCATATTCTAGTTTAGATATTTCTTTATATGATGTTTTATGGATTTTTATTATGAGTGTTACCTCTTCTTTTTTCTTAAGTGGATCCGCCTCGGGAGGTGCTTTTATAGCATTAACCGTGCTTTGCTCCTTATATGGCAGAGGTTTTGAAGCTGGCTACTTATTATTACGACCAGTAGCATTTATTATTTGTACCTTTGCTACCGTTATCGATGTTGTTTCCAGTATCTTCTGTACATATTTTATCGCACAAAAAGAAAAAATGACAATGGAAAAAAATATAACACATTTTATTTAAACATAGTTTACGTAATCCAATAAAAAAGTCTTCCCTTAAAAAGTGTAGTGAACCCCGTTAATTGGACACAATTAGCGGGGTTTTATTATTATGAAGTTAACGTATGAACAGAAGATTTCACTGTATGAAG
>CAYJGO010000144.1:0-2854 GCA_964369855.1 uncultured Treponemataceae bacterium
TATGGATAAACTAAGCTTTTTGAAAATGAATAACCTGCCAGTAGAATGATAAATATTGCCAAATGTGTAAATCCATGTTATCATAAAATATATTATTAATTAAGGAAACAACATGACAGCTTTTACGTACTACACCCCAACTAAGGTGATTTTTGAAAACGATGCCGAAGTCAATGCTGGAAAAATGCTCAAAGAATTCGGAGCAAAAAAAGTATTAATTCACTATGGATCAGAGCGTGTAATAAAAACAGGACTTATGAAAAAAGTAACGGATTCAATGGATGCAGTAAACATTCCGTATGTGTTTCTTGGTGGAGTTGTGCCTAATCCAAGAATTACAACAGTATACGAAGGTATTGAAATTGCTCGAAAAGAGGGAGTAGATTTTATACTAGCTGTTGGTGGAGGCTCTGTTATTGACTCTGCAAAAGCAATCGCAGTAGGTATTCCATACAGCGGCGATGTGTGGGATTTTTTTGAAAGAAAAGCGTTCCCTGCATCTGCAACTCCAATTGGCTGTGTTTTAACAATTCCAGCTGCTGGAAGTGAAATGAGTAATGGGATGGTAATTACAAAAGAAGATGGATTACTAAAACGAGATTTATCGAGTGATTATAGTGCATGTACGTTTGCCCTGTTAAACCCAACGTTAACGCTTACATTACCAGAAAAAGAAACCGTAAATGGGGTTGTTGATATTTTAATGCATACAATGGAGCGATACTTCCATAAAATGGGCGACTTTGATATTAACGATAGTATTGCAGAAAGTCTATTAAAATCGGTCATGCGAAGTGCTCGTGAACTGAAAAAAGATTCTCAAAATATGCCTGCTCGTGAAAGTATGTTATGGGCAAGTAGTTTAGCACATAATGGTTTAACAGGATGTGGCAGTGCCGGCGGAGACTGGGCAACACACCAAATTGAACACGAGGTAAGTGGCCTTTTTGATGTTTCGCATGGTGCGGGGCTTTCTACTGTTTGGCCATCTTGGGCAAGATATGTAGTGGATAGCATTCCCCATCGATTTGTTAAATTTGCAACAAATGTAATGGGTGTAAATAATACTGGAAATGAAAAAGAAATGGCATTAGAAGGTATAAATTCTATGGAAAAGTTCTTTGAGGAAATTGGTTCTCCTGTTACAATACCAGAATTAATCGGACGACCTGCCACAGATGACGAAATAGATATTATGGCAGACAGTGGAACATATTTTGGAAAAAGAATAATTGGTTCTGCAAAAGAACTTAATAAAGATGCAATTGCTAGTATTTTATGTGCCGCAAATAAATAACAACTTCTTAATAGTAAAGGAATTCCAGTACGAATTCCTTTACTATTAAATTAATTCGATAAAAAATTATTGACTCTTTTTGAAATTATTGGTATATTCAATACGCCTATTATATTTACTAGGACATTTTAATTATTTTTTCTAAGGAGAATAATATGAGAAAAATATTGACAATTATTTTGTCAGTAGCAATCGGGTTTTCTGTGATAGCATGCGCAGGTGGAACTAAACATTCTGGAACAGCAAAAGGATTCGGTGGAGATTTAACCATTGAGATGGTTTTAGACGGTGAAGAAATCACTTCATTTGAAGTTACAGAGCATGCAGAAACACCAAGCATTGGTACTGCTGCCATTGATACACTTCCAGCATTAATTGTTGAAAACCAAACAATTAATTTAGATGCTGTAGCTGGGGCTACTGTTACAAGTATTGCTATTCTTGAAGCAGCTAAAGTAGCAATTGAGCATGCAGGTCTTAACCCAGATGATTTTATGGAAGCACGACAAATTAGTGCTGTAGATAAAAAAGCTGAAACGCTTGATGTAGATATTGCAATTATCGGTGCTGGTGGTGCTGGTATGGTTGCAGCTATTGAAGCTACTCAACTTGGTAAATCAGTAGTAATCATTGAAAAAATGCCATTTGCAGGTGGAAACACTGTAAAAGCAACAGGTGGTATGAATGCTGCTGAAACTTCAATCCAAAAAAATGAGGGAATTGAAGATTCTGTAGAATTATTTGTTGAAGACACATTAAAAGGTGGATACAACGAAGCTAACCCAGAGCTAGTACAAGTTATGGCTGAAAACTCAGCTGAAGCTGTTGAGTGGTTAGGAACTATTGGAGCACCTCTCGTACAAGTTTCTTTTTCAGGTGGGGCAAGTGTATCGAGAATACATCAGCCAGAAGGCGGAGCTGCAATTGGAGCATTTTTAGTAGAAAGGCTCGTTGAAAAAGTAGAAGACTTAGATATTGATGTTCATTACAACACAACTGCTACAGAAATTTTAATGGATGGTAATAAAGCTGTTGGCTTAAAAGCAAACTCAAGCGACACTGAATATACAATTAATGCCGGTGCAGTTATTATTGCCTCAGGTGGTTTCGGAGCAAATGAAGAATTATATGCATCTTACAGAGAGGACTTAAAAGGTTTTGTAACTACAAACCATTCAGGTGCAACTGGTGATGGTATCGTGATGGCTGAAGCAGTTGGAGCAGGTCTTGTAGATGTTGGACAAATACAAATACACCCAACTGTACATCAAGCATCAAGCATTATGATTACAGAAGGTGTTCGAGGTGATGGTGCGATTTTAGTAAACCAAAAAGGTGAAAGATTTGTAAATGAAATGGGTACACGTGATGTTGTTTCTGCCGCAGAAATTTCACAAGAAGGTGGATATGCATACGTTATCTTTGATCAAAAACTACGAGAAGGCTTAAAAGCTACTGAAAAATACGTAACTAATGGATTGACAGCTCAAGGTGAAACAATTGAAGATTTAGCTAAAGAAATTGGTGCAGATCCTGCAACATTGGCTAATACGTTAT
>CAYJGO010000145.1:0-2802 GCA_964369855.1 uncultured Treponemataceae bacterium
GCTTAGTTTAGTTCGCCTTCCATGGCGAACTATTTTTTTGTCCTTGCAGATTTTTGAGTTTAGTGTTTTTTATGAGGATCGAAACGAAGATGTTGTTAAGATGTCAGGAGGGCAGATTAGCACCTGACGGCGGGTTTTTGTGAAAAAACAGGACGTTTTAAGCAAAAACCGATTCCCCCCACCTCCAACGTTTGAACAGCATCCGTGCTGTTCAAACTAGTCGACTTTTCTAAAGAAGTTAAGTGATTAGTTCAAAAGTCGCTTAGTTTAGTTCGCCTTCCATGGCGAACTATTTTTTTGTCCTTGCAGATTTTTGAGTTTAGTGTTTTTTATGAGGATCGAAACGAAGATGTTGTTAAGATGTCAGGAGGGCAGATTAGCATCTGGAGACGGGTTTTGGTTTTGTTATACTTGCTCTATGATAAAAGTAGCATTTATTTGCATTGGAAACATTTGTGGTTTTATATATAGAGCAGTAATAAAAAACTAAAAAATATTTAGGTAGACTAAAAATTTTTCTTGACAGATATACAATTATGTATTACTCTGTAAAAGACTGCTTTTAAAAAGCAAAAAAAACTTTGGAGATTAAAATGAATACTCACAGTGAAAAGGGTGGCATTCGGGTTTTACTTGCCTGTCTTGGAATTACGTTGTTAATTGGCGTTTTATACGCATGGAGTGTTATTAAAAAAGCACTTGTATTAGATGGATGGACAAACTCACAAGCGACATTTCCGTATACGGTTGCAATTGTAGTATTTGCCATTGCATTATTAATTGCAGGAATTTTACAGGATAAAATCGGTCCCAAAAAAGTTATTGTTATGGGCGGTCTTATTACCGGTATTGGTTTGCTCCTTTCAAGTTTTTTTATGACTCCTATCGGGTTGACTGTAACATTCGGTGTTGTTTGCGGAACAGGTATTGGATTTGGGTATGGATGTGCAACGCCACCTGCATTAAAGTGGTTTCATCCATCAAAAAAAGGATTGGTGTCGGGTATTGTTGTAGCAGGATTTGGACTTGCTTCTGTGTACTATGCTCCGCTTGCAACGTCTCTTATTGAAAATTTTGGTATTTCGCAAGCATTTTTAATCTTAGGAATAGTGGTCATCGCTCTCTCAATTCCTCTTGGGCTCATGATAACAAACCCACCAGAAGGCTATGTTCCAGCAATTCCTACAAAAATAAAAGAACACAAGTCAAGTATTGTTGCACGTGATTATCACTGGAAAGAAATGATAAAAACTCCACAGTTTTATCTTTTATGGGGAATGTTTTTACTCGGCTCTTCTGCAGGGCTTATAATTATTGGAAATATTGCAAGCATTGTTGTTGATCAAGGCGGTATTCAAAATGGTGCTATATTTGTTTCGTTATTGTCAATATTTAATGCAACAGGACGTGTTGGTGGCGGCATTATTTCTGATAAAATCGGAAGACTTAACACGCTCTTACTTATGTTGGGGTTACAAATGGTGAATATGGTATTATTCCCCCTCTATACTACACCATTGTTATTACTTATAGGAACTGCCGCTTGTGGTATTGCATACGGCGCATTACTTTCTATCTTCCCAACCACTACCGCCGACTACTACGGAATGAAAAACCTTGGGGCAAACTATGGCGTATTATACACTGCTTGGGGTCTTGCAGGAGTAACGGGACCTGTTGTTGCGGCAAAACTCATTGACTCTTCCGGTGGCTCTTATAATTCTGCTTTTTACACTGCCGCCGCCCTTGTAGCTGTTGCAGTGATATTACGATTTTTTACAAAACCGGTAAAATAACTACTTTTTTTGTATTTGTAATTTTAACAGGGCCTGACGAACGTTAGGCTCTATTTTTTGCACGTGAATTTTTAGTTCCTGTTTTTTGGTTTCTATGGGGAATCGAAACGAGAGGATTGTTAAGGTTCTAATGTTTATGTATAGTATAAAAAAAGCATGTTTCAAATGAAACATGCTTTTTTTAGTAGCTAGAATAAAACTTAGTCGAACATCCAACGTACGCCTGCTGAATAGTTAAGGAAGTTAGGATTAAACACCGTTGCACCGCCACCAAAAAACACATCAAATCCTATACCATAATCAAAAAATATTTCTAATGGAAGATTTATATCGAATAGTACTCCAGGATACCAATCGAGACCAGCATATATTTCAGCACCAACCATAAAGATGCTTCCGATTCCAAAATGTAGCCCAGGGCCAGCATGCCATCCAAGCCAATCTATTCCAGCAAGTTCACCTTCCAAAACATTCCATTGTCCGCCTAGATACACTCCTGCAGGACCATACCCAGCATTAATGTTTACTCCATCTGCAATACCATCTTTCCAAGTAAGTGTTGCCCAAGAATAATTTCCTTTTGTAGATAACCCGAGATGACCTAAATCAACTGCTGAAAGCGAAGTACAAGCAAGTACTAGTGCTAATACAATTACGACCAATTTTTTCATTTTTACACTCCTAAAAAATATTCAGGGATACTTTAAAACCCCTTTATTTAATTATATTTCCAATATCTTATTTGTCAAGCAAAATATGAAGGTTTTTGTGACGAATAAAAGATTTTACTTCTCATTTTAATAAAAATGTACTATACTAAGTATTATGAAAAAAGTATTATTTGTTTGTTTAGGAAATATTTGTAGATCAACCATGGCTGAGTTTTTGTTTAAGAAAATTATTGATGATAGAGGCTTGTCACATGAGTTTGTTATAGAATCAAGAGGAACCCATGCAATGACTGGAAGTAAGGTTCATCATGGAACAGCGAAGGTTCTCGATAGAC
>CAYJGO010000146.1:0-2767 GCA_964369855.1 uncultured Treponemataceae bacterium
AACTGAATCGTTTGTTAGAGGAGCATCGAATACACCACCAACTGAACCAACTGCACTTTTATAGCTGTTTACATCTAAGCCTGCTTCTACAATTGCTTTTTCAACTGCTTCTAAAATTGCTTGACTTGAAACAGAAGCACCAGCTACATAATCTAATGCAATGCTTTGATTATCAACAATTGCTTGTGGCAATGTGTTAAGAGCTGGATCTGCAATTCCTGCAGTTTCTTTGTGATCTTTAATTGTCACACTTTTAATTGATGTACCGTCAAATGTAACTTCAACAGTCATCTCACCACCAAAACCGTTAGCTGTAGTTGTAAATTTTTCACCACCACATGCTACGAAGCTAAATGCTAATACGATTAATAATACAGCACTTAAAACTTTTTTCATTCTTTTCTCCTAAATTTTTAATTGACTTCTTTTATGAATTGAGTATATATTCGTTAGTTTGAAAATTCACATAGGAGTCAATTTATTTTAGTGGATACTATAACTTAATGTTCATATATTGTCAATAGGGGATTTTTTATCTATTTAAAAAATATGTAATAATATCACTTGTGTTATTTGATATCTCGGTTTATAATATTAATATGGCTATAATTAATTTAACAAAAGAAAACTTTGAAGAAGTAGTATTAAAATCTAGTAAGCCTGTGATGGTAGATTTTTTTACACAATGGTGTGGTGATTGCAAGAGAATATCTCCTGCAGTTGATATGATTTCTGATAAGCGCATTGACACCTTAGTAGTAGGAAAAGTTGATTGTGAGGCAGAAGCTGAATTAAAAGAAAAGTATGAGGTTATGGCTTACCCGACTTTGCTGGTATTCAAAAATGGGCAGCATGGAGATCGACTGATAGAGCCGCCTTCTAAAGCTCAAATTGATGAATGGTTAGATAAACAGTTATAATTTAAAAAAGTGAGGAAACATGATTTACGACACAATTATTATTGGTGGTGGCCCTGCCGGCTACACAGCAGCTCTTTATTGCTCCCGTGCGAGTATGTCAACTTTAATTTTAGAAAAACTTTCTCCTGGTGGACAAATGGCCACTACAAGTATTGTTGATAATTATCCAGGATTTGAAGAAGGTATAGACGGTTTTGAACTCGGTATGAAAATGAAGGCTTGCGCAGACCGATTTGGAGCTAAAACTGAACTTGCAGATGTAACTGCGGTTGATTTTACTGGAAAAATAAAGAAAGTTATTAGTTCAGAAGGAACTTTTGAAGCTAAAACGGTTATCATTGCTACTGGAGCTTCTGCTAGAAAGCTCGGCTTGCCAGAGGAAGATGGTCTTCGTGGTAAGGGTGTTGCCTATTGTGCAACTTGTGATGGTATGCTTTTTAAGGGTAAAACAGTTTGTGTAGTTGGAGGCGGTAATTCTGCTGTGGCGGATGCACTTTACTTAGCTAAAATATGTGAAAAAGTATACCTTATACATAGACGAGATTCACTTAGAGCGAGTCCAATTTATATGAATGCATTAGAAAGCACTGAAAATATTGAATTTGTTTGGAATTCACGAGTTGCAAAAATACACAGTTCTGATGCAAGTGGAAGAGAAGTTGTTAGTGGTATTACAAGTGAAGATGTGAAAACAAATGCTACGCGCGATATAGAATGCCAAGGTGTGTTTGTAACAGTTGGACGTATTCCAAACACAGACTTGTTCAAAGGTATTATTAACTTAGACTCAGCAGGGTACATTATTGCAGGCGAAGATTGTAAAACAAATGTAGATGGCGTTTTTGGGTGCGGAGATGTACGCGTTAAACAGTTACGGCAGATAATTAATGCCTGTGCCGATGGTGCAAATGCATCTAAATATATCGAAGATTATTTAGCTGAGCAACATTAATTATTTTGTTTTATATGAAAAAAACTACTCCAGATGTGGAGTAGTTTTTTTATGTAACTTGCATTTTTATAAAGAAATCACTATAATATGTGAGAATATGGAGAAATATGCATGAAAGCAATTGAATTAGAAAAAGTTTACAATCCAAAAGATTTTGAAGATAGACTATATAGAGAGTGGGAAGAAAAAGGCTGTTTTAAACCAGAAGCTTCCGATAATGGCGATAAAAATCAACAAACATTTACTGTTGTAATTCCTCCTCCAAACGTAACGGGAGTTTTACATGCAGGGCATGCATTAAATAATACACTACAAGATATTGTGGTTCGCTACCATAGAATGAAAGGTGATAAAACACTTTGGGTACCTGGTACAGATCATGCAGGTATTGCAACCCAAAATGTTGTGGAAAGAAAACTAAAAGCAGAAGGTACTTCTAGGCGTGAGCTTGGCCGCGATGAGTTTTTAAAGCGGACATGGCAAGTAAAAGATGAGCATCACGAAATTATTACAAAACAATTAAAAAAGCTTGGTGCCTCTGTTGATTGGGATAGAGAGCGCTTTACTATGGACGAAGGGCTATCAAAGGCTGTAAGAGATGTATTCGTTACCTTGTATGAAAGAGGTCTTATATATAGAGGAAAGTACCTGGTAAACTGGTGTACATCTTGTGGAACGGCTCTTGCGGATGATGAAGTAGACCATACCGATAAAGATGGTTTTATGTACCATATTTTTTACGAGGTAGAAGATGGCTGTAAGCTAGAAGTTGCAACTACTAGACCAGAGACCCTTTTAGGTGATACTGCAGTGGCTGTGCATCCAGAAGATGAAAGATATAAACACTTAATTGGAAAAAATGTAAAGCTCCCTTTAACTGATAAACTTATTCCTA
>CAYJGO010000147.1:0-2762 GCA_964369855.1 uncultured Treponemataceae bacterium
AGTAGATAATTCTACTAGACATTTTTTTATCTAAACAAAGCCTTTTTTCCCATAGATTGATGCTCATATGATGGGAATGTAGTTAAAGCAGTATTTAAGGCCTTGGCTCTTAAGTAACATATCGCAGCATCACTTGCAAGCTTTCCTGTAATAACGGCTATAGGAACCCCTGAGGGGCTAAAGGCCCACTGTCCTGCTTGAAAAATATTCTTTACAGGAGTTTTTGTTGACTTTGCTATTTGAATTGTTTTATCAATACATGGCATTACACCATTTGTATATGCCCAACCTGTAATTGCTCCATCTGAATTTCCTGTTTTTCGCTGGAAGGTTAAAGGTGTTGCCACAAAAGTGTTTGTTATTGACTTAGAAATATTTGGAAAAAGTGAATCTTCTAATACTTTAATAATTACATCTGTTGTAAATTTCTTAAAAGCAGCATAGTTCCCCTCTGCCTGTATTTTTTTTACAATATCAAAACTCATAAGCGTACTTATAATAATACCACTTTTCCCGTGTGGAGCTAATTCTGAATCTCTCAAAACAGGAATTGAGATTTCATATGTCGTTTTTTCAAGATATTCCTTGCACCATTGAAAGAGTACTTCTCCTTCTAAGCTTAAAGCACATTGCTCATCACAATCCATACTTAACAAGCCGTGGTTATTAGGTGTATAAAAACAATGCTCGCTACAAATATTTTTAAAATATTTTGTTGATAAATCTGTAGTAACATAAAGACTGAGAACTGAATCTCCGCCCCTTAATTTATACAGCTCCAACTGTTTATCACAAATTCTTTTTTTTGTTTTTAAATTAGGTATTTTTTCCATATCAATGAGGCGATACATAGTTTTTATATCAGCAGCCCATACTAATGCCTCGTACTGATACGACCTTCCGCTCTCATCTACAATTGTGTTCTCTGACGGTAGGATTCCATCAATACTTGTATTTGTTTGTATACATCCACCTTTTTCAATAATAAACCGTTTTAAACTCTGCGTTAAAACACCTGTTCCTCCTTTAGGATACATATAATCACAGTGAATATTAAAATAGCTTAGTGCAAAAAAAGCGGAGCTGTCCTTAAAAAAATGTTGGGCAATCATATCTACCAGCTTAGGATTTTTTGTGTATTGAAATAAAAATTCATAAACGGGTACTTGCAATTCATGGCATTTTTTTTGAGTTGATACAAACTTACACATCCACGGTAAAAGTTCTTTAAATATATACTGATAATCATTCTTAAAGTCTTTAAACAAAGGATTATCAATTGCATACATATTATCCATATATTTCATTATTTTTTTTATTTGGTGGATAATATTACTAATATCCTTAGTGTCATCGGGAAATACTTTATTAAGCATTCTTTGATATTCGTATATACTTTCTTTATTTACAACAGAAATCATCCTTTCACCAATTCCAGTGGTGACATTATTTTGCAAAAACTCTACGTCAATTTCTAAGTCTTTAAGCATTGATAAAACCCCAGTTGAAATCTCAATGGCCCGAATCCCGCAATCAAAAACAAAGTCTTTATATTTAAAAGATTTTACTAATCCCCCAACATCATTTTCTTTTTCAACTAATAATGCTCGAAGCCCTGCCTTCGAAAAATAGGCACAGGTAGTTAAACCAGCTAATCCTCCTCCTACAACAATAACATCATACTTTTCCATAATTCCTCCTCTTTGAACACAACACTCAAATCCTTTTCAAAATTACTATAAATACTGTTCTATCATTTTTAAAGATTCATCATATATTCTTTTTCCTTTTACTTTATCTCGTGCATGCTTAGCTGGTAATTCTTCATGAGTTAGGTTAAAATATTTTCCACTCACAGTGCTTAGTTCTTTTGCTGCAGCAAGATAATAAATTGCATTCCCTGCAATTTTGGGATCTTTTAAAAAATGTGAGGTTACGTATTTTGTAAAAAATTTGTAAAGCCATCCGTTATTACTTCCTATAGCTGTTTTTACCTCACCTGGATGAATAGCATTAATTGTTACACCTTGTGGGAAAAATATTTTAGATAGTTCTTCTACAGACATTATCTGTGCTGTTTTTGAAGCCCCATATGCTTGTAACCCAGTATAAATACGATAGCTCCAATAAAGATCATCTTCATTTAATCCATTAAACCGATGACCTTCAGAGTTAACTTGTATTATTCGAGATGGTGCACTGTTCACAAGTGCTTCTCCTAATAGCAGTGTAAACAAGAGCGATGCTAAATGATTGACACAGAAAACAAGTTCAAAACCATCCTCTGTTATTTTTTTTGTGGTTGAATGCATCCCCGCACAATTGATAAGAATATGTATTTTCTTAAACTTACTTAAAATTTCCTTTCCAGCCCGCTGAACCTCAATTAATTTACTAAAATCTGCAATAATAATATCAACTTTGACTTTACTATTTAATACTATAAGCTCCTTTTTTACAGCCTCTGCCTTTTCCTTGTTTCTTGCTACTAATACTATCCTCGCACCGTGTAATACCAACTCCTTGGTAGCCTCATATCCAACTCCTGAAGTAGCTCCAGTAATTACGCAGACCCTGTTTGATAACGCTATATTTGTAGTTTTTTGCTCCCTATTCCTGTTAACAAGGAAAGCAAGTTCTTCTGGTACTACATAAGCCATACAACCTCCTTTTAATTACATCAACATGTTATCATTATCCAAAAAAACGACTCATAAAACTGCGATATAATTTTCGAAACCCAGGAATACCATTAAAAATAT
>CAYJGO010000148.1:0-2761 GCA_964369855.1 uncultured Treponemataceae bacterium
AAAGTATATCAGGATTATTTGCAAGAGCTCGAGCAATCGCAATACGTTGCTTTTGACCACCAGATAAAGTGCTAATTGGTGCATCTTCTTTATCTGCAAGCCCAACTAAATCAAGCAGTTCTCTAACTCGCGTGTGAATTTCTTGTTTATGCATACCGCTAATTTCCAATGGATATGCAACATTCGCACCAGCATTCCTAGAGCTAAAAAGATTGAAATTTTGAAAAATCATACCTATTTTTCGTCTTTGTTCTATGAGGTCGTGTTTAGAAAGGTTGTCTACTCTCCTTTCGTTATAAAAAATATTTCCGTTATCAGGCTTTTCTAATAAACTTATAAGACGAACGAGCGTAGATTTTCCAGCACCACTTTTGCCAATTATACCATAAACCGTATTTGAAGGTATTTCTAGTGAAATATTTTGAACAGCATGTACAGTTGAAGACAGAGATGAGTACGTTTTTTTTAGCGAATCTAATTGTATTTGCATAAGTAATACCCCTTCGAATGTACAACATATTATGTTACGTATTTATAATAAAAGCGTAAATTTTACCTTTGACATTATACATATTTTCGTGTACAATAGCAATATCTAGAGGAATTTTTAAAATACCTCAAAAGGAGAAAAAATGAAAAAATTATTACTTATTTTTGTTGCAATGATTTTAATTAGTGGAATTAGTTTTGCACAATCACAAGAACCAGGTTTTTCCAACACAATCTATACAGGTGTTGGTTCAGGAAGTATGCTAGACTCAAATGCTCCTCGTCAAGGTGGTGCTGATCAAGTACACTTTGAAGGTTTTGTAAACTATTTCACAGCTAATATCCAAGCTAGCGGAATAACTATAGCAGGTGATATAGCTTGGGTTCTTTTAGAACAAGGTAGTTTCAGTGCAACAATTCAAGAATGGAACTTCAATGCAATTATGAGCCCATTTACTGGATTCGACATTGGTGTTGGAACAAGCTTAGAATGGGAAGTTGGACCAAAACCTTTCGATGGCCCAGAGTATTCAGCCTATAGTGTACCTGAATATGCAGGTCTTGGAATTTTCCCAAGTGTTAGCGCAGGTCGTGTTTCTAATCACTTTGCTGATGATGCAATTGCAGTTAGATATGAGTATGCAGATTTATTTGTAGTTGGAGCAGGTCTTAATGGCGGTCTCAGTAATGACATTGGAGCTGGTATTGGTATTCAAGGTAATATCTTAGA
The DNA here is from genome assembly GCA_964369855.1 of uncultured Treponemataceae bacterium. Classification (GTDB taxonomy): domain Bacteria; phylum Spirochaetota; class Spirochaetia; order Treponematales; family Treponemataceae; genus CAYJFX01. Next base: position 1,220 of record CAYJGO010000148.1, read on the forward strand.
CCTTTTCACTTTAGGTTTTGCTTATAATGGTGCATTTGGACAAACAGGAAACAATTTTTATGTAGGTTCAAATATCTTTGTTCTCGACGGTTTTGATTTAGATTTATGGGCAAACTTTGCTCAAGGTGTAAACACAACAATTGGTGGTAGACTAGGATTTAATCATCAAGGTTTCCGCATTGAACCTGAATTCTCAGCAATTTTCTGGGATCAAAACAACAAAGGTAATTCATTTTATGCAGCTGTTGTAACAGAATATAGTCTTTCTGACACAATGCTATTAGGCTTAAATGCTAGCTGGGGCTTAGGATCAGATATAAACACATCAAGTGATTTAAGTGATTCAGGTGCTCGTGTAAACGTATCACCACACTTTGTTTGGAATGTTAGCAATGCACAAAGACTTGCAGTAGGTATTAATCTTATACCTGTATGGTGGCAAGATGCTACAAGTGAGTTCTACTGGAGTATTCCTATTTCTTGGAAAGTTTCATTTTAATTAATAAAAAAAAATGCAACTACAATTTCGTAGTTGCATTTTTTTATGGCCGTAGCCCATCGACCATGAACTCATCTGGTAACTTAGATGGCCTGCCAATTTTCGAATCAATACAAGCCCATGAAACTACTGCTTCTGCGCAAATTGTTCCATCTTCTTTTCGAATTGTTTGAGCAAAATCACCTGAAATTTTTTTTAAGGTTAATGGCTTTACCTCTATAAAAAGTTTATCATCCAACACTGCTGCTGCCTTATATTTTATAGTAATCTGTGTTACATATAAGTGAAAGCCAGCCTCAAATAATCCTTTATAATTAAAACCAACATGATTCAAATACTCCATTCTCGCATACTCTAAATAATTTAAATATATTGCATTATTAACATGGTTGTATGAGTCGATCTCATAACTTCTAACTGTTAGTTCAACTATGTGTTCCATACGCTTCTCCTTATAATACTGAGTCAACTAGACTTTTAAATTCTTTATTGAGCTTATCTTTTTTTATTGGTACATCCTTTGATATAACAAAAACACCGTCTTGAGCAATAATAGTTTCAGTCTGCAACTCTATAGTTGGACCCAGCGTTTCTTTTAGCGGGTTTATAAAACTTACAGAGGAAGGTCTATCAAGTTCTTCTAAACTTGCTTCAGCAATTTCCTCTGTCGCTGCTGACTCACTTTCTTCAACCTCACCAACTATCTCTATTGTCTTATTTGATTCATCTTCTGGAATAATTTTCGCATCATCTAGGTGAGAAAAGTCCATCGGAATTATTTCGAAATCGAAGTTATCGAAAATACTTGTTTCATTTTCAATTGTGTCAATTTTAGTAGTCTTTTCACCGATTACTAACTCTTCACCATGTATCAATGTATCTATAGCATCAGTAGATTCAACTTGTCCAGCAAGATCTGTCTTGCTTGTTTGTAATTCAACTACCTCTACTATATTATTTCCTGCGTCTGGCTCTTCTACTTCACCTAGCTCTTCTACTTCATCTAGCTCTTCTACTTCATCTAGCTATTCTACTTCATCTAA
>CAYJGO010000149.1:0-2710 GCA_964369855.1 uncultured Treponemataceae bacterium
GTGAACTTGTTCCGCTTTTTAGTTTTGCAGATGCCCATCGGCCAAAAGCGCCAGCAGCCCCTGTTTTTGACATCATGCCAACCAAGGCACCAAGAAGAGCACAAAACAAGAAAATACGTATGTTCCAACCATCAGCTAAAGAACCTGCTAATAGATCTGTTAAATTCATCAGGGCTATTCCTGGATTTCCTCCAGCAACAATTAATGTACCAGATAAAATCCCTAGAAATAAAGAAACAATTACATCTTTTGTAATAAATGCTAACACTATCGTTAATAAAGGTGGTATAAGACCCCACATCCCAAAGTGTTCCATAAAAAACCTCCAATTGCAAAGAGCAAACCAATTAGCATTTTTTTAGTTCTGCCCTCTTTCATAATCTAATAAACTATTGTAATATTAACATGTAATGCATTTAAAATAAAGTATGTTTATGCATTATTTTTGAATATTTTTACAAAACACAGGAAGAAAAATGACTAATACAAAAATTTGTTTGTGTTTAACGGCTCCAACATTACGAGAAAATCTTGAGGTTTTAGATACATATCGGAAGTGGGTGGATATTGCCGAACTGCGTGCCGACTATTTAACACCCGATGAGCTATTACATATACGAAGTTTCCCCGAAAAGGCAAATATCCCAACTATTTTAACGGTTAGAAGAGTTAGTGATGGTGGAACATTTGATAGTGGTGAAGCAAATAGAACTACTATTTTTGCCCGCGCATTAGCCTTTGCAAATCAAGATGCAAGAAAAAACTTTGCTTTTATTGACTTGGAAGAAGACTTTCGAGTACCTAGCTTACAAGATGCAGCCCTTGCATTTGGAATTAAAATAATACGCAGCTTTCATTCAATGCAAGACTCAAATTTTGACCTAACAAAAAAACTATTAGAATTAAAAAAAACTGGACATGAAATTCCAAAAATTGCTTGTATGGCTACATCATTAGATGATACAACAAAGGTTTTTAAAGAAACCAAAAACCTTGATTATGAACGAATTGTGTGTGTAATGGGTGATTATGGTATTGCAAGTAGAATTTTAGCAAAGCAGTTAGGATCTTATTTAACTTACTGTTCCCCACCAAACACAAAGGGTTTAACAGATGTAATTGGGCATATAGACCCTCAAACTTTAAATGATCTCTATGGTTTTAGAGGTATTACCGCTGCGACAGAAATCTTCGGTGTTGCAGGTTTTCCGCTAAAAAAAACGGCAAGTCCACAACTGCATGCAAAAGGATATAAAAAAAATGGGGTCAATGCTATTTATATACCAATAAAGGCAAAAACAGTTGATGAAGTAGTATCCTTTGCAGAAGAAGTTAATGTTAAAGGTGTTTCTATAACAGTTCCCCATAAAGAAGAAATAATTAAAAAAATTAAAGAACCATCAAAATCAATATTAGATATTGGTGCCTGCAACACAATTCTTCGTCAAGAGAACCATTGGCTTGGTCTTAATACAGATGCTGGAGGGCTACAAAGAGCCCTCCAGGAATTCTTAAAGGTAGAAACTTTTAAGGGGAAAAAAGTGGCGCTAATTGGCGGAGGCGGCAGTGCTCGCGCAGCTGCTTATACGCTACATGAAATGGGCTGTGACGTTTGTGTTTTTAATAGAACAATTATAAAGGCACGCAATATAGCTGAATTATACGGTTTTAGGTTTGAAGCACTTGGATTATCAATACATGATGTTCTTGAAGAATATTCGTGGTTAATTGTAAATACTACCTCTGTTGGAATGGGCTGGTCTGAGCAAGAAGAAACTGGTTCTGAAGACCCATTAGAATTTTACAATTTTACGGGGAAAGAAAATGTGTATGACATAATATATTATCCTGAAAAAACTCCTTTACTCCTACGGGCTGAAAAAGCAGGGTGTAATATATGTAACGGGTACACAATGCTACAATATCAAGCATATGAACAATTTGAATTTTTTACAGGAGTTAAATATGAGTAAATTAACCCAAGCAGAACAAAAAAAACTTGTTGCACATGAAGCGATAGACCGCCTTATTGAAAAAGGTTTAATATGTACAGGCGTAAAAATAGGGCTTGGGACTGGCTCAACGGCAGTGCATGCAGTGTATCGCCTCGCAGAACATATCAAAAGTGGCAAAATTGCAAACGTTAAAGCTGTTGCAACAAGCTTTCAAACAGTAATAGCATGTGAAGAATCTGATATACCAGTATATACCCTCAACAGCAAAGAAATTAATGCCCGACTCGACATTGCAATCGATGGAGCTGATGAAATAGACCCACACAATAATGTAATAAAAGGAGGAGGAGCAGCACACGTTCTTGAAAAGATAGTCGAGTATAATTCAAAAAAACTTATCATTGTAGCCGATGCAACTAAACTTGTGCCTCACCTTGGAACAAACTTTCCTCTTCCAGTAGAAATTATCGGAGCCGCTCGCCTGCCTGTACAAAAAGCAATGGAAAAACTCGGTGCAACGTGTACAGTGCGAACCTGTGATGGCAAAGATGGCCCTGTTATAAGCGATAACGGAAATCCAATTCTAGATTGCGTGTGGAAAAACCCCGTGAATCCAGCAGAACTAGAAGATACCGTGAATGCAATTACAGGCGTTGTAGAAAACGGCTTTTTTACAAAAAACAAACCGCTTGTAATGATAGCCTATGAGGACGGAACAGTCAAAGAGATTGAAGGTTAGTTTTTGGGCGTTCCCC
>CAYJGO010000150.1:0-2694 GCA_964369855.1 uncultured Treponemataceae bacterium
GAAATATACAAGGAGTAAAATGATGTTTACATTAAAACGATTTTTGTTTGTTATCACTCTCTTAGTTGCTCTTCAATCAGCTTTTGCCCAAGAAACTTTATCACCAGAAATATTTGAAAAAGTTTCAAAGTCAGTTTTTGAAGTTGTGATACTACGACCAGATACTGATTCCTTAGAGTACGAAAAAAGGCTTCCTTTAGAAAGATTATCCTACACAGAAAGAACAGATAAGTACATATCAATTGGCACAGCATTTTTACTAAATGATGGATTGCTTTACTCTGCGGCACATGTATTTAACTTACGAGAAGAATCCCAAAACAGTTCTTACTTTATTCGAGATGGAGAAGGCAATATCTATGCAATTGATACGTTATTTAAATTTTCAAAAGATCGCGATTTCATTGTTTTTTCTGCAAAGGATTTTTCACCAAAAGAAGGACAAGGACTCGAAAGTGTTTCTGAAAAGCCAGCTTTGAACACGGCTGTTTACACTGTTGGAAATGCCCTCGGCCAAGGAATAGTTATTAGAAATGGAGTGTTCACAAGTGAAACATTCGAAACTGTAAATGGCGCATGGAAATGGGTACGTTTTTCTGCTGCTGCTAGCCCAGGAAATTCTGGTGGACCCCTTATTACAAGTGAAGGTAAAGTAATGGGTGTAGTTACAATGAAAAACCAAAATGAAAACTTAAATTATGCACTCCCTATACAAGAGGTTGAAAAAGCACCTACTGATAAAGGAGACTATATATTAAGAGTATTTTACCGCTTACCAAATATCTTATCAGATAAACTATATGGTGAATTTGATGTAACATTTTCTTTACCAAAAACTTTTGTTGCTGCTCGAGAAGAAGTTAAAACTGCATATAAGAAATTTACGATAGATATTTCAAGCGAATTTAAGGCTCAATATAATTTTGATACAGAAAATTCCTTCACAAACACAGAAAAGTCTGGCGATATTATGTTTACTTCTGGGATTCCAGATTTTCCGCTTACTATGATAAACCTTGAAGATAATAGGTGGAGTTTTCATCAACCAGAAGAAATAAAAGAAAAAAAATTAAAAAACAACGGGTCTGTTGAATATGGGGTAATGCTAGACTATTATTTTATAAACATCAACACCCCTGATAATGCAGAGTTAGAATCTTTAATAAAATCACCCCAAAAATACATGGACTATATTTTAGAGACTGCTATTTTATGGAGAAATGTGGCAGGGGAACAAATAACCATTACTTCCCTTGGAGAACCTGTAAAAACAGAAACACATATTGATTCGTTTGACCGCACATGGCTTGCATCATACTGGAACTTAGAATTTGCTGATTATATGGTTGTAACATATGCCATCCCTGTTCCAACAGGCTTATTTGTATTAATGCAAATTAAAAATACAGGGACAATTTTAGATGGGGTAAATATTGATCTTGCATTTATGAGTGACTATTTGTTGTTAGAGTATTCAGCAACAGTAGAAGACTGGAAAGAATTTTTATCAATTAGTGAAGACACATACCCTATGTATCCTCCTTTTGCAAACATGGATATATCATTTACCAATAAAGCAACAATTATCGAAAGTGAAGAATGGGACATTAATCTTCCACAAAGTGTTATGAAGGTAGACGATAAAACAAGAATGAATTTTTCTTTGGGTTATGCAGTCAAAAACGATATTTTAGTTCATGAACTACGTGGTGTATCATTATATTATTCCCCCATAACTGAAAACTACCGCTATATCTCACTTGAAGATTTCTTAAAACCAAATGATGGGACAAGTAAACAATTACAAAATGTCTGGGAAATAATTCAAAATAATAATTATCCATTTAATACCCCATCGTATTATCAAGAGGGCGTAACAAAGCAATATTCTATTCTAGAATTGTTACCAAATGAAAAAGATGCTGATTCGGCAATACTTCTTTTACTGGAAACTCATGGAGATGCCCCAGAGGAAATGATAGACTTTTCAAATGAAGTAAAAAAGGCTATCAAAATAAATAAATAACCAAACATGAAAAAGCACTGGAATCCAGTGCTTTTTTTAACCAAAATCACAATTTCAAATATAGACACATGTTTGATTTTATGTTATAATGAATACCTACTTAGGGAGAGTTATTATACTTTTTATTAGCGCAAGCGTTGCTACACCTATAAAAGTACCTCCCCCTTAGAATAAACCCTTTTTTCATTAAGGAGAATACATGAAAAAGATCATGAATCTAGCTTTAATAATTGCATTTATTGCTACCCTCATCAGTTGTGCAGGTGGAGAAAAGCTAGCAGGAAGCGCAAATGGTTACGGTGGAGAATTAACCGTAGAAGTAACAATGTCAGAAGATAGTATTACAAAAGTTGAAGTCACTTCACACTCAGAAACACAAGGAATCGGAACGCCAGCAATTGATGCACTCCCAGAAATGATTGTACAAGCAAACTCAGCAGATGTTGATATCATTGCAGGCGCAACAATTACTAGTAAAGCAATAATAGCTGCCGTAAAAAATGCAATCGACCCAACGGATAACCCTGCTGAAAAGGCTGGAGAAAAAGAGAAAGAAGTATTAGTACAAACTGGATCAGATTTTTATCAAGGAACAGGCTTATCCTCAACAGCTGAAAAACTTGGAAACTTTTTCGATAATGAAAATGTACACTTTTACTACCAAAACA
>CAYJGO010000151.1:0-2624 GCA_964369855.1 uncultured Treponemataceae bacterium
TTCAACTCACCTTCATCAATGGTGTTTATCAAGATATTAACACTAGGAGCAATACCAAAGCGTTTTTCTGCCATAGAACAAGCTTTTTGATATGCGACACTATCAAAAATTGCTTCCAAACCTTCATTCTTTTCGCTTACTGTGAGTTCTAAAAAGGGCATACACTCTTTATGGTAAATGCCTAATGAATTCATGGTTGTTGCTTCTAATTCAGCTCCAAACCAAACAATGCGGCATTCTCTAAATTTTTCCGATAAAGCAATTGAGCCATCCCTTATATCTGGCATAAGTGCTATGGCATTCCACACTTCAACATCAAGAAATAACCAATCATATTGTTTTTCAGCAAGTTTTGCCTCAAGATTTTCAAGCACTTTATCTTGCATATCCTTTTCTATCGCAATATCATATATTTCCCTATCGTTTCCAAAGCAATCTCCAATTACTTCAAATCGATGTTTTCTTTCTATGGTTCCATGAACAACTAAAGCATTCCTTATTGCAGGACTAAAACACGTTGTGTCTTCATTATTGATAATTATAAAAGGCATTGTAGATTTAGAACATTGCAGAGCGCTACGATAACTGTCCGTTTCATCTTTACTAAGCCCCATCTCAAGCATTAGCCAATCCATTGAAATCAAACGATTACCAATACGGCTCTGCTGCTCTAAGTAGCTGAAATGTGATGAAATAGTATCTTGGCTTTGGGGATCATCTTCGTTAAAAAACGTATAGCCATTCTCGAGGAATACCATGTTCACACGAGGATACACGGCAGAAACGGGACGTAGTTCATCTTGTTGAAAAATATATCGCTCAGCTTTTTTGAAAAATTCGCCAAGTTTCCCATCTGCATTCTTTTTATCTAGGGATAATACAGTATTAGGAATTGTTAATTTTAATTTTTCAAGTTTTTGGCGTGAACTAAAAAACTTTAACTTTGAAAGTTCAATGGCATAGTCTAATAATTCATCATTACTACGCATTTTTTTTGATTGAATTTTAAGTTGATCACGGCGAAAAGCAAAAGCACCTTGCCGTATGTCTGAACTCTTTTCACCCCATATTTCTGCCATTTTTAAAAAGGCAATTAAAAGGACAGATAAAATTGCAAGTAACATTGCCCAAGTATGTACGAAGTTTTCACTTTCAAGACCTATGCCAGAGATAGCAAGACCAACCACAAGCACAAATAATGGCTCAAAGCAGCTGGCTATACGTTGCCAATCTGCACCAGTCACTGCTCTACCCTCAAATCTAGCCTTCTCTTGGTCGTAGCAATTAATGCCAAATAGATGGCTAGCGGATGCTAGTACAGAACCCATGAGGGCTATTACACAAATGGTATATACCCACATTCCATCGACAAAGTAGGATGATAGTAAAGCGCCGATGCTTGTATCAGAACTTTTTGAAAATATGCCCAAAATGAAAGATAAAACCATTACAATGTTGGAAAGAACAAAATATTTAATAAAGACTGAAACAATGTGGTCTTTCCATGTTAACTTATCTTTAGATTGGTCAACAAGGCTTGTTAGCATACTAAAATCTAAATAAAAACTTGATGTTGCCGCAATAACAAATGCCCATCCAAGCATCGGCAAAATAAATGATATGCTTGGAGAAAACATGGGCTCTCTTGCAAACAGCAACAAGCCAGCAGCAACGACTACAAGAAAAAGAGAAATAACCCAAAAAATCATACCTGACGCATTAGGAAGTTTTTCTAAGTTGCCTCTATATTTTAAAAAGGTTTCATTCTTAGTCCAGGCAGCGTTTTTCTTTTTTTGTGAATCAAAAATAGAACGAAATATCCAATCCTTGGCTGTAAAACCCATAATTAAAACTAAACCCATAAAATATCCAAAATTGCGAGCAGAATCTGAGGTCGCTTTAGCTAGAGAAGTTGCTGTCTGTTGCTCCAAGACGGGGTAGAGACTATTTTTTGCAGATTGTAAGATTTCATCAGGAGCAATCGTAAACGTTAGCAAAAAATTCATCTCAAGAGCTCTTCCAAGACAATAGCAAAGAGCAGCAAGTCCTATAAATGAATAAATTGATTTGCTTTTTAATCTAGAAAAAGAATTTTTTATAATGTTGTAAAATGAATTAGGATTGTCTTTTTTACGATTTACTAGCTTAGATATTAGTGAGGTAACAAGAAGAAGTGAGCCAATGATGACTGTTGCACAAAAAAAGCGCACTGCTACTGTCATAAATGGATTTTGACGTATCAAATCAACACTGTTTAATTGACTATAACCTAACGGTAAAAGTCCCCACAAAAAACCTGCAATGAGTACTAAAATTAAATATTTACTACCGTTAAAAAATAGCAGTAACCTAAAAGAAGATATTTCATTTTTCTTTTTCATAAAATAACCTTATTATTTAGCTGCGGTAACGCTCACGCATATAATTAAGTAAATTAAAATCCACAGCCGGAGTATCAACAAATTTGAATTGCCCAAATTGAATTTTATCGGCTAGCCCTACGTCAACAATAGCTTTGTATTCATCAAATAACTCAAGCATAACCATTGCGCATAAAAGCGATTGAATTTTGGTTCTTAGGTTGTCAAGGATACTTCTGTCGCTTGTAGCACAATATTGACGTA
>CAYJGO010000152.1:0-2566 GCA_964369855.1 uncultured Treponemataceae bacterium
ATCTTTTTAGTATTCTGTCCTATCCTTAAAATTACAAAAACTAGGTAGATTAAAATAATGGTAATTACAGAAATTGTAATTGCCACTGTTTTGTGTAAGAGGTTATGGTGGTCACACCTTGATGGCTCAAGCTTTGAGAAATTTCTCCAGTTGGCTTCATTCGAGCCTCGTATAATTGCAAAGGCTCGAACGCCTACGGCGCCCCTTCAATAGCTTCGCTTATATTTTCTTTGTATGAGGTGCTAGAATTGACGGTTACAACATTCATTCTACATAATGAATAGTACCATCCTGATTGACTATATAGTGAGTAAAAATATCTCCTATTTGCATGCGAGTATCTATACTATCGTTAATAAACAGCGAATTATTTATGAAGTGATTGTTATCACTAATAAAATAATTATACAGCCCCTTTTCATTAAAATTGATTCTTATTTCTCGACCTACTCCATCTTCTATATATACACTTTTTAGGTTTCCGTTTTCGTACAGTTCTAAACTTGCCATCATATTACTCTGCATCATAGCAATAGAATCTATTTTAAAAGATTCGTGTATATTTTTTTCATCAGAATTATTAAAATTTGACTTAACTACAAAGTTTTTCAACTTTCCTTTTTGAAAAAAATGTGCATTAATATTTAATGGTTCATCAATAGTAAAAAAAAGGCTACTTATATTTTGTGCCATGGTATTCTTTGTTGGATACACCATGAATAATAAAACAGATAATATAACAATTACTATTTTTTGTATCATTTATTGCTCCTCAATTATTTTTTCTATAATTTCATTTGCTATTTTTGCAGCATTATTTTTATAATTCAATTCAAATTCTGAAGCAAAAGCTGATAGTCTAGATTAATAAAACTAAGTTCTATCACCGATACTTGATTTCTCTTTCATGCTCTTCAACCAAAATGCCTTCTTCAAACACTTCAGCTTTTGTCCAATTTCCATATCTATCATGTTTGGAAAACAACCATAAATCTGTAGACGTGCTTCCTGAATAATTATAATATTTTCTCTCGAGCTCGAGTATATTTTTACGATCATACTTGAGAATTTTCTGGTGAGATCGAATATCGTTACTATTGGGTGCAAAATTTATTACTTCAGATAGTTTATCATTTTCATAAATGAGAGCCCATCTATCCACTTCTTCCCAATTTCCATCCTTTGCTTTGGATGAATTAATGAGTTCTACTAGTTTTTCATTTTCATATCTATATTTTAATGAACGATAATTACCTAATTTGGGGAAAATAATTACTTCAAATCCGTCTTCAGTCAGCTGCACTGTTTCTGACTGATATAAATTACCATCCCTATAAACTTCTCGTTGTATTTTATTTTTATCTTCTGTTTCAAGATATACATATGTTGAATCAGAAATAGCTGTGAGTCTGTTTAACTTGTCATATGTATAAGTTATTGTGGGTTCAGTATCACTATATGAGTAATATCTAGACTGAAGTAAACCATTCTTATAAGTATAACTATTAACAACTTCACTCCCAACTAAATACTTACTGTCTCCTGTTTTTTTTAATACTTTTTTTGTGGCTTTTAATGTAGAAACTTTCTCAATTCTATTTAGATTTGTAGCTAGCACTAACCCGAAAGGCCTGTTCCCAGTTGTTACATCTAAACCATTAGCATAATAAGAAAAAACATTATCCAAGTATATATTATTTCTTTTTTCTTCGCTTGTAGTATGAGACAACATCATTATAAACATTATCACCATCATGTATTGATATCCAATTTTCTTTTTCATATTAAACTCCTTAATTTTCATCTACAATAAAAAAATCTAAACGTAAAATTACATTTTTTCTTCCGTCATCATATAGAGAATCTCTCACACCACTTGTGTCGTTAAAACGTATATCCATTTGTCCATCTTCATTTATAAAAATAGAATCTGAATTAATATTTAATGTATGCTCATACGTCTGAGTCCCATCAGCACTTGTTGTTTGTATGCGAGCAGTTATAAAATAATCAGCATCTTCAGCTTCAAACTCTGAAATAATTTTTGCATATACTAGGACACTTCGCTGTCCTATTGACCCAATGTAGCCTACTGACCATTTATCACCTACTAATGCGTTTATTAGAGCTGCTCCCGACTTTGGTGATAGCAAATTAGGCTTATCATAGAGTTTCAATGCTGCTTTGTTCGCATCTTCAAGAGGAATATTGTTCCCTGTAATTGCACTTGCTATGCGAGTATATGTAGTTAAAACGCATCCAACAATTGTTATGAATTCGTCACTACCTTCAGGTCCTAATTCTGCATTCGCATCAGCACTTTGTTGTAAGAAAGTTGCAGAATCCAGAATCCTTTCCCCATCGGGATCCACGTACTTGACGGGGTTGTTCCCTGCATAGTATTCAATATCCCTATTGAATACTACTACCGAATTTTTAAGCGTTGCTTAAAAACATCGCATATCTTTCAGTGTGGCGACGTCCGTGTCGCGACTTTCCAAGCCATCACAGAATCCTTCCCTAATGTTTTATTTTAGCACAGAAACATCCTTTTAAACAAGTAACG
>CAYJGO010000153.1:0-2552 GCA_964369855.1 uncultured Treponemataceae bacterium
CATAATTGTAAGGCTACTGGTTACTGGAAAACAAATAGCGTGAAATATAATTTTTTGTTGCTGGCACATGAGTATTTGTTTGTTTTCCGGAAATAGGCGGCGTTTTGATGAATCAACAAGATATTACTAATTTTTCAAATGCAATAGAGTCAATGAGGAAGTATCAGCGTTATGAGCTTATAGACCGCAATAACACAGATCTTCTTGATCAGGTTTACGTTGATCCTATTTCAGGAAATGGTATTTTAAATACATGCCTAAGGGATAATACTACTGTTCTTGTTGGAAGGAAGGGTACTGGAAAGTCTACAATTCTAATGCATCTACAAAATATAATTCGTAAAGAACATAATAATATTATGACTTGCTATATTGATGTTAAAGAAGTTTATAGTCAAGCAAAAAGAACGTATGAATCATTCACAGTATCAAGTAGCGGTAGAGGGACACAGCATGAAGAATACTCTTTACAGCGAAAATTTATTTTAGATTTTTTAGAAGATCTGATTTCAGAAATAAAGAAAAATTATGAATCATTTTGGAGTAGTTTTTGTCAGCCTATAAAAACAAGGCATTACAAATCTGCTGTAAAGAAACTAGAAGAGATACAAGATAAAATTAAAAATAATAAAAGTTTAACCAGCATTGAACTTCAGTCATTGCAAAATTTTGAAAGCGAAGGGGCACATCTATCTTCATCTTCTGCAACTGCGTCATTAGGTCTTGATAAAGTAACCCTTGGAGCTAGTGGCAGTACTTCATCTGAAATGCGAAATACTTATACACGATTATTTGCAAAGGTTTTTGAAATTGACACGATCATTGCTGAAATCAAGGGTATACTTCAAGTTCTTGAATTTAAAAAGTTATTTATAATCTTAGATGATTTTTCAGAAGTTGAGCAAGAAGCACTACAACAGTTTTGTAATGTGATTATTACTCCATTAGATAACAGCTCAAATAATTTTATAAAACTTAAAATATGTGCCTATCCCGGTAGGCTTGAGCTTGGGACGCTTGACCCTCAAAAAATTGATATTAGATATATTGACTACTTTCAACTTTATTTGACAAGTAATCGACTAGATATGGAAAAAAATGCTATAGATTTTACTAAAAGAATATTAGAACAGCGCATTAAAATATTTACTAATAAATCATTTTCTGATTTTTTTGATGTTGAAAAGACAACAGAAAATGAATACCATACGTTGCTATTTCAGATGACATTAAATGTAATAAGACACTTAGGTTTGATTCTTAATTTTGCATTTGAAGAATCTGTAAGAACTAAATCAAAAATAACAAAAATACATATAATAGAGGCATGTAAAAAATTTTATTTAGAAAGAATAAAATCATATTTCACAGACACGAACTATATGCAAATCGCTTACAATGAACGTCTTGAAATTTTTCAGCTTCAAAGTCTTCTAGAACTTATAATTGAAAAGCAGAAAATAAATAAAAAAAACATATCATCTGGACATTATACTGCTCAAATATATAATTCTAGCAGAAATAATCCTTTTACAAGCCATTTCAATGTACCGAATAAATATGAAAAAATACTACAAACTTTAGAACATAATTTTTTTATTCATAAATATAATTCAATGGTTAATAAAAAAGGAACTGAAGTAAGTATTTTTGCTCTCAATTACGGGTTATGCTTGGAGGAAAATCTTAGATGGGGTAAACCTCAAGAAAACTCGTCTCAAAGAACATACTTTATTGAGCATCCATTTGATTTTTCAGAACTAGTTGTTGGTTATATGGCTTCAGCTCGTAGAATAATTTGCAGAAATTGCGGAGCATTATATCAAGAAGATATGCTTCAAACTCTTCAAAAGTTTTCAATGAATTGCTTTGCTTGTTCAACCCCTAAATCTGTAACTATAATCGAAAGTTTAGATGAAAACGATAAGTGCTTACTTCAGAATCTTGAAAAAACAGTACTACTTGAACCAGATCAGTATCGATTAATGAAAACAATTTTTCAAAGTCAGCAACATATATGTTCTGTACAGTCTTTAAGTGCAGAGATTGATATTTCAAAACAAAAGATTGGGTGGGTGGCAAAAAAATTAAGGGAAGACTATAACTATATAGATAGAGTTCAGACAAGTACTGGTGTTCTTTATAAATTGACACCTGAAGGAACTAACTTTTTAACAAATAATATTAGCTGAAGTAGTTATGTTTTTTACAACTGCTTGAGTTTGACGAGAGACCACAAGTACATCATCCAATCACCATGGCTGCCTTCCTCAGTCCTTCTGGAGAAAGGTGGCTATATCTTTGTGTCATCTTAAAGTCAGAGTGCCCCATGAGTTCTTTGACACTGTACAGGTCAACGCCACGTTGTACCAGCCATGAGGCGAAGGTATGGCGTAAGCTATGGAAGCAAACTTTTTGGCGGTTGTCGGTGATGTTTTCGTTGAAGAGTTCATCGGCTACACGGCGGAAGGTGTTGGAAACTTTTGCCATGCGCTCCCCGGTGCGAGAGGGGAATACAAGTCCAGAGGCTGTCTTTCCTTCTTCTACGAGCA
>CAYJGO010000154.1:0-1854 GCA_964369855.1 uncultured Treponemataceae bacterium
ATTTTTTATGGCATTGATTAGCCCTTTGTCCATAGTGCCAATCATATTCATTAGAGGTTCAAGTGCAGCAATCATGTTTGTACCAAAAATATCGTTTTCATAAAAATCGCTACGAAGATGAATAATGTCGGAATATTTAAAAGTCGCTATTTTGCTATTTATCAAATAAAACTTTAAATATAAATTCCCCTCTTTACTGTAAATTGCTTCGCACCCAGTTGCATCAATTGGGAAAACCCCCTGTGCATATCCAAACTCATCACGCAAAATTAAAGCAAAGGCATTATTATTAAGGCACAACTGTGTAGCTAACTTTTCTTGCAACTTTTGCCCACTCATCAACTCGTTAGGATCTTCAAGCAAAAACTTAATGTGTACGTCCGGATTTACTTTAATATCTCTTTTACCATCCTTGTCAATTGTCTCTCTAATATGTTGACCAACAAGCTTGCCCACTGCTTTTACTTTTGGGCGAATACAAGCGCGTATTGCATCGGACTCATATATTTTCCCATTCCAAATAAAATTACCGTTACCCTGCTCGGTTATAAGTTTTAAATATGATACCGACTTGAATTTATTAAAAAAATTTAATAGACCGATATTAATCACGCTCCTCTTTTTACGTATGACATGTATTCTTCAAAATTGTCCTCTAGGACAACATAGGCATTTAATAATGCTGCAGTTCCATCAATTCTTAAGGTTGATCTGCTAGTTTTATGTGGCTGAATATTTCCGTTTTTATCTTCTTCATATGAAGTGTTTGCTAAGCACCATTTATCAATTGGATTGTTATTATAGTTTATACGTTTTTTATCTAGATCTGCACCAAGGTTTTTCATAGGCGAGGACAAAGTCTTTTTCCCTTGATGTATAGGTATCATTGTGTCATATCCAAATTCACCGGACATTTCTTTAACCCATGATTGTGCGCTCCATGAATCGTACCCAACTGCAAACAAATGTATATCTAATTCTTGTTGAACCTCAATAAACCAATCAGTGACATCAGTATAATCCACCTTATTGCCTTTTGAAGTGCGACAGATTCCTTGTTCAATCCATAAGTCATATCTGATTTGGTCCTCTTTAATTTTTTTCTCAACCAAGTCTTCAGGTATCCAGTACATAGATATTACAAAAATTTTCTCGGTATCAGGCAGCATAAATATAACTTTTGCAGCTGTAAGGTCGGTAGTGCTGGACAAATCTGCCCCACCAATGCCATAACGAGCTTTTATTTGTAATATATCAAATGTATCTGTGTTGTTAAGTTGTTCCCAATTAAGCCACGCTTCAGAACTCGTTTCCGGAATATTGAATTCTTTGCAAACTAAGTTTTTTACGAAACTTGGATTTTGCTTAGCTTTTTCTACTTTATCCCGGAGTATTTCAAGTGACTTTATCGTGCCTAATCCTGGATTAGCTTTGTACCAGCATTTTTCGTGCTGCCACTCGTCACGCTTGTCAATTTCGTAAATAAAAGCAATGTATCTTTCATCAACGTAATTGTGCACTTCCGTTTGGTCGTAGCCTTGAATTACCTTCGTAGCATATTCGTATTCGCTATCGTACAAATCTTCGCGCACAGTTCCTGCAGTAGAGGTGATAAATATTAAAGGTTGCTCTCTTGCTCCTACACCATCTGCCATTATGTCGTGTAAAGCAATACCGTTTTTCCACTGATGTATTTCGTCCATTAATACTGCATGAACATTTAGACCGTCAAGAGTATCGGAATCAGAAGCAAGTGGTTTAAATGTGCCACTGTTAAAATCCTCCGAGGATAATTCCCCGACAAGAGGTTTTATTCGCTTTAATAAAGATGGTGATTTTTTCACCATTCTTTTA
>CAYJGO010000154.1:1864-2537 GCA_964369855.1 uncultured Treponemataceae bacterium
CTTCCTGCCATATAATTTTTGACTGGTCTTTTTTCGTTGCAACAGCATAAACCTCTGGCCCAGGTTCACCATCTGCGACAAGCATGTATAAACCTACCACCGAAGCAAGTAAGCTTTTCCCATTTTTTTTGCCAACTATAAAGAGTACTTTGCGATATTTTCTAATTCCGTTTATAGTGATAAATCCAAAAACAGTGGCAAGCATTGCTTTTTCCCATAACTCCAAAATAACAGGCTTACCACCATATTTACCCTTAGAGTGCCTGCAAAAGTTTTCAGCAAACTCTATTACATGGTTAGCTCGCTTGGGGTTGTAGTAGTAGTCGCTTTTATTATTTGCTAAATCTGCGACTACTTTTTCATACGTACGCCGTATTTTTTTTGATACGATAGTTTTGCCGGACTCTATTTCGTTCCAATAATCTAATATCGGATTATAAGCAAGAGGATACTTAATCAATCACGCTCACCTACAAACGCATCGAAGCCATCCGATTTAAGGGCAATGCTTTCTTTAGGCAATATGTCTGCAAGTTGTTTTATAATATTCTGATAGTTTTTGTTAAGCGATAAATACAGCTGACACTCCGGCCTTGCTCTAGAATATGGTTTTTGTTGTACCGATTGCGAAAACATTTCTGTCCAACCGTTTTCAAAAATAAAATCTTCCAAA